>JAIBBY010000005.1 GCA_019694455.1 Pirellulales bacterium | reverse complement strand
ACGCCGGCGCCACGCTCGCGCGCCCCAGCCGCTCGCTGGAGACCTTCATCTCCGCGACCGAGCCGCTGCCAGAGCCTGCCCGCTCGCGCGGCGGCGATGGTCGTCTACCCGCCGCGCAAATTGCCGACCCGCGCGGTCGAGTCGAGGCGCAAGTCGGCGACGACCTGCCGCTGGTGATTCGTTCGCCGCTCGGCTTTGGCGAAGTCGTCTTTGTCGCGCTCGATCTCGATCAACCGCCGCTTGCCAACTGGTCGCAGCGAGATCGCCTCGTCGCCAAGCTACTCGGTTTTCCCACCGTCTCCGCCAACGCCAACCCCGCCCAGCAGCAAAACCCCATGGGCTTCGACGACCTCTCGGGTCAGCTACGCGCGGGCCTCGATGAGTTCACCGGCGTGCAGACCGCGCCGTTTTGGCTCGTGGCGCTGCTCATCATCGGCTATATCGTGCTCATCGGACCGGTCGATTACTTCCTCGTAAAAAACGTCTTCAAGCGGATGGAGTACACCTGGTTCACTTTCCCCGCCATCGTGCTGGCGGTCTCCGGCGCCGCCTATCTCATGGCGTTTCGCATGAAGGGCGACGCGCTGTTGGTCAATCAGGTGGAAGTGGTCGACTTCGACCTCACCGGCTCCATCGCCTCCGACCAGCCGCAAGCGCAACTTCGCGGCGCCGCCTGGATCAATATCTTCAGCCCGCAGGTGCAAAACTACGATGTCACCGTCGCCCCTGCGGCGCCCGGCGCGCTCGCCCCGGCCGATCGTCTGGTCGCCTGGATGGGCCTGCCCGGCGCCGGTTTTGGCGGCATGAACCAAACCACCGCCGATCCCCCCATGTTCTCACGGGCGTACCAGTTCTCCCCCACGCTCGACGCGCTCAGCGGCGTGCCGATCCAGGTCTGGTCGACCAAGGGCTTCGCCGCGCGCTGGTCGGTCGCCAGCGCCGAACTGGCCACCGCCATCGAGGCCGACCTGCAAGCCGGCTTCGCCGATGAGCTGGATGGCAAGATCATCTCTCGGCTCGATCACAACCTCACCGATTGTCTACTCGCTTGGCGCGGCGTCGCCTTTCATGTCGGCAAGCTGGAGCCGGGCGAGTCATTCGCCATCCAGCGCGTAGACCGCTTGCCCCTGGCGGCGGAACTCAATGCCCGCCGCGGGTCGACCGGCGACCCCACCGAGATCACTCCCTGGGATGTCACTAGCCGCGATCTGCCGTCGATCATCGAGCAGATGATGTTTCACAAGGCCAGCGGCGGTGAAAACTACGCCCACCGCGCCAACTACTATCACCGCTTTCTCGACCTCAGCGATCACCTGCAAATGAACCAGGCCATCCTCGTTGGCCGTGTGCAACAGCCGCTTGGCCCCTTGGTGCTCAACGGCAAAACGCCTGACAACCCCAACAATAAACGTGTCTCCATTTATCGCTTTCTGCTCCCCGTCAAACCGCGCGCGGCCGGTTAGGTCGCAACCCTGAATTTCCCGGCCGCAGCCGCGCCTCGGCCAACCTGTGGCAGGTCCAGCAACATTCGATGTCAACGCGCAGCGGTTAACCTCGCGTCGCGCAAGCCAGCAACAAGGGTGCCTCCGCCGTGATCGAAACTCGCGAACTCACCAAAGTCTACGGCGATCTCTACGCGCTCAAGAATCTCAATCTCAAGCTCGACAAGGGAGACGTCTTCGGCTTCATCGGCCCCAACGGCGCCGGCAAGACCACCACCATGCGCATCCTCGCCACCCTGCTCAACCCCACCGTCGGCGAGGCTTATGTCTGTGGGCATTCGATCTACACCCACCCCAAGGAAATTCGCCGCGTCATTGGCTACATGCCCGACTTCTTCGGCGTGTACGACGACATGAAGGTGATCGAGTATCTCGAGTTCTTCGCGGCGGCGTATCGCATTGGGGGACCGCAGCGCAAAAAGATCTGCGACGAGGTGCTCCAACTGGTCGACCTCACCTACAAGCGCGACGCGCTGGTCACCAGCCTTTCGCGCGGCATGACGCAGCGCCTCGGTCTGGCCCGCGTGCTGCTGCATGATCCGCAGGTGCTCTTGCTCGACGAACCCGCCAGCGGCCTCGACCCCCGCGCCCGCATTGAAATTCGCGGCCTCCTCAAAGAACTGCGCAAGATGGGCAAAACCATCATGGTGTCCAGCCACATCCTGCCTGAGCTGGCCGATGTCTGCAACAAGATCGGCATCATCGAGCGGGGAGAACTGATCGTGAACGCCGATGTCGACGAGGTGATGCGCCGCGTTCGCCGGCAGGTGGTGCTGCACATCGGCTTGGCCGGAAATAGCGACGGCGCCGCGCGACTCTTGGAAGATCACCCCGCCGTGGCCAGTGTGACGGCGTCGGGCGGCAAGCTGGAAGTGACGCTCGCCGATGGCGTGGAAGACTATAGCGAACTACCCACGCTCCTGGTGCAGGCCGGCTACCGGCTGAACCTGTTCCGCGAGGAAGAGCTGAACCTCGAAACCGCCTTCATGGCCCTGACCAAAGGCATCACGTCGTAACGTGCCGCAGTGGTTAGTGGCAAGTGATCGAAGTACTCACCTGCTCTCTTCGTATGCCACGGGCGCCGCTCGTGAGAAGCCACGTGCGAATCTCCACCCGCGCGGCTCCCCACTTCCGCCTCGCCCCCGCGTAGCAGGGGGAGAGGCAGCGACCGCAGGTCGCGGTGAGGGGGGCTTACGTCTTACTTTCCTCCTCCCTTCGCGCCATTGCGTCTTGCGTTTGTTTCTTCCCTCCTGACCACTAACCACTCGCCACTGAGCACTAACCACGTTCTTCCAACTCATTCCCTCTGCGCCTCGACCACCGATACCCGCACGCAATGCCGATCAAGACCGCGATCGGCTGCACGATCTTGAACCACGGCGGATACGGCAGCATCCAGAGATTGAACGCCAACGCCGCCAGCAGCAACACGGCAATGAAAATCGCGCTGCCGCGATTGCCAAGTCGCCCCGCGATCCAGACCCCCACCAGCGCCGTCGCTCCCCACATCGGCACGGCAGCGGCCAGCGCCCAATTCGGGTAGTTCGCCACATGGGCGCACATTTCCTCCTGAGTCCCGCCAAAGCCCGGCGGCGTGGGATGCGCAATCGCGCTGAACAGTTCGACCGCGATCAACAACACCAGCACGGTCGCCACCGCGGCGACAATGGCGCCAATCGTGCGTAACACTGGGGTCGCGGTCATGGTCGTTGTCCCTTCTGGCCGGGCGATGAACTAATGTCCCTAGTGCTGTGCCATGAGCCAATTCTTCCGTCTCGCCCCCGCGTAGCAGGCACCAAAGGCTGCGGCCACGGGTCACTTTTGCGCGGGCATTGGCCGAAGGCCACTATCACCGTAGCCTGGGATCAGCGTAGCGCCATCCCAGGTAGAGGTTCTTTCATCCCTCCTGACCACTAACCACTTGCCACTCTCCACTATTCCCCCTCAGCGTCTCCGCGCCTCTGCGGTTCCCTTCTTCCTTCTTTCCTAGCCACTACCCCCACTCCGACAACTCCGAAAACCCCCGTTCGCCTGCTGCGTAATCAAATTCGCTAACATGTTGTGGAATTAAACATTATGGCGATTTGCCGCCCATTGTCGCATCGTGCGAATTGCGCGCGTGTTTTGACACTCAATTCCGAAAACTCCGAAAACCCATCGACCAACCTGGCCTGTTGTTTGTGTTTGTAAGTTATTTAATAACAATGATTTACATAAATAGAATCGCGGTTCGCATTCGTTTTCGGAGAGGGGGTTTTCGGAGTCCACCCCCTGTTTTCGTATTTCGAGCGCAATTCGTCTGTAGCTCATGCGACGAGGCCAGCCGGCCCCACCAAATCTTTTGCTTTTTGGGCCAGCCGTTTGGTAGCTTTGCCTAACGACCGACTGGCTCGTTCCGCGCGCCGCTGCATCCCCCTACAGAACCGCAACGCATGACCCCCGATCCCGGATTCGATCGTCGCCGGTTGCTCAAAGGCGCCTCCGCCGCCGGGGCCGCCGCGCTGGTGGCCCAGTGGCCCTTGGCCCGCGCCGAGTCGCCCCCTCCGCGCCAGTCGGAACTCATTCGCGCCGAAAACGCCCGCCCTGGCACGCGCGACTGGATGTTGCAAAACACCCGCATCGATCCGGCCACCAAGTATCGCTGCCCTTGGATCGAGGGTTTCGTCTCGCGCACCTCGCTCCGCGCCGGCGAAGAACTCTCGTTCATGGTCAGCACCAATCCGGCCAGCCCGTTCGTGATCGACCTGTACCGCCTCGGCCACTACGGCGGGGACGGAGCGCGGCATCTGGAGCGTCTCGGCCCCTTCGCCGGCAGTGTGCAGCCAGATCCTCCGGTCGGCAAAGATCGCCTGCGCGAGTGCGTCTGGGAGCCTTGCGCCAAGCTGACCATCCCGGCCGATTGGCCCAGCGGCGTCTACCTGGGCAAGCTCACCGCCGAGCGCGAAGGGCTGCAAAGCTATGTCGTGTTCATCGTGCGCGACGATCGCCCCGCCGACATCATTTTTCAATGCTCCGACAACACCTGGAGCGCCTACAACCGCTGGCCAGACAACTACTCGCTCTATGACGACGGCAAGGAAAACTGGTACTGGGGCCCCGATGTCGCCGTCAGCTTCGACCGCCCCTATGGCAAGTACTGCCAGATCTTCGATGCCCCCCTCTCCCAAGGGTCGGGCGAGTTCCTTTTGTGGGAGTTCCCCGTCGCCTTTTGGCTCGAAGCCAACGGTTACGACGTCACTTACATCTCGAACACCGACACCCACGCCGATCCGGCCGGCCTCCGCCGCGCCAAAACCTTTCTCTCGGTTGGCCACGACGAATACTGGTCGCTCGAAATGTTCCATCAGTTGAAGCAGGCCGTCGCCGATGGGCTCAACATCGCCTTTCTCTCGGGCAACACCTGCTGCGGCGTCGTGCCGTTCTTGCCGTCGGCCGATGGCCGGCCGCACCGTGTCATCAGCCGCATTGGCCAGTTTGGACCGATTCAAGAGGAGACGGTCAAAAACGGCTTTGAAGAGCTATTGCGCCTCAAGCACAACGGACCCAACGAGGCCACGCTCATTGGCGCCCGCAGCACCTATCCCGTCACGGGCGGCGCCGATTGGATCTGTGCCGACGAGCGGCATTGGCTCTTTGCCGACAGCGGCATGAGGACCGGCGACGGCATCCCCGGCCTCGTCGGCTGGGAGTGGCATGGCGACCCCGCCGACATCCCCGGCCTCCAGATCGTCGCCACTGGCAAGACCAGCGGCTCTCGCGCCCCGGGGCAGTACACCGCCACCTTGTATCCCGGCCCCAAAGACAACCTCGTCTTCAACGCTTCGACCATCTGGTGGGGCGACGGCCTCAGCGAGCCGCCTGGCTATGTGCGCCCCTCGGTCTACACCACGCCCCACGGCCCCGACCCCCGCGTGCAGCAGATCACCCGCAATCTGCTCAAGCGGATGTTGGCGTGAGTAATGTTCGTTGTTTGACCATCGCGGCAGGCACAGGAATACTGGCAATGGCCGCTCACTAGCAGCCTTTCGCCCGCGAATGATCCACCACGGAACCAGTTGATGCGACCCATTGTCTTCATAGTCTCGCTGGTGGCGCTCGGCGTGCTGGCCGGCGTCGGCGCCTCGTATGGCGATCTGCGCCGCTTAAGCTACAGCGACGTGCGGCTCTTGTCGCCAAAACTGCCAGCGCAACTCCAGGACGACCCTCACTACAATCCGCAGTTGCCGCATCCGCGCGCGATTGCCGCAGAGTTGGTGTTCGACTTTGGCACCATGGAACGCGGAGAAAAACTATCGCATACCTTCAAAGTAGAGAATCAAGGCGATACCCCGCTGGTGCTGGAGAAGGGAAGCACCAGTTGCAAATGCACCGTGAGCGGACTCGACAAGACGCAAGTGGCGCCCGGCGAATCGGCCGAAGTGACCATGGAGTGGACCGCCGAAAGCGAACTGCCAGAGTTCCGCCAAACCGCCACCATCAAGACCAACGATCCTGGCCGCTCGGAACTGAAATTCGAGGTCAAAGGCCGCATCGTGCAGGCCATCCTGGTCGAGCCTCGCGAGCTGAACTTCGAAAAGAGCGCCGGCGTCGCCAAGTCGTACGACGTGCACCTGACGAGCGTTAACTTCGACAATCTGGAGATTGTAGGGCATTCGTTCGAAGACCCGGCCACCGCCTCCTATTTCGACGTGACTGCCCGTCCGCTCACGGCCGACGAACTCAAGCAAATGCCGTTCTTCGCCGCCGAACCCAAAGGCGGGGCATTAGTTACGGTGACGGTGAAACCCGGCTTGCCACTGGGGCCGATCCGGCAGAAAATCCGCCTCGCTACCAATATCGAGTCGCGTCCAGAAATCGAATTGCCGGTGCATGGCTCGATCCAAGGCGATATCTCGCTGGTCGGCCGCGGCTGGAACCAGAGCGAGTTGCTGCTGACGCTGGGATTGCTACGCTCCGGCGCTGGCGCAGAGCGCGAACTGAAAATTCACGTCCGCGGTCCACATGCCGGACAGGTCAAGTTCCAGGTGCAAGAGGTGCGACCCGCGCAAATCAAAGTCAGCTTAGGCGAGTCCAGCGAGCTTAACGATGGTCGTGTGCAGCAGGTGCCCCTCTCGATCGAGATTCCGGCCGACCTGCCCCCCGTTTCGCTGCTCGGAAAAAATCACGGAGGATTTGGCGAGGTGGTGTTGTCCACCACGCATCCAGACTTTCCAGAACTGCGGCTGCAACTGAAATTCGCCATCGAACGGCAGTAGCCGCCCACGGTCACGGGGCAAATAATTCAGGGATGAAACGCGTGCAGAGGCAACTTGGCTTTCCATCACGAATCGGTTTCGCGCGAATCAGTCTGACCGTCGCTTGCGCCGTGGCGGCGTTTGGATTTGCCGCCTGGGTCGAAGGGGACCGCTTCTCAATCACCGCGCGCACCGTCGCCAACGACGCCGATGATCGCGCCGGCGGGTATGGCGCCAACAAGGCCGCCGACGCCATCGCCAAAAACGGCGCCATCTTTCAGAATTGGACCAAGCCCAAGCTGGCGCTTGTCATCACCGGACTGGCGCACGGTTACATCGAACCGTGTGGCTGCGCGGGACTCGACAATCAAAAAGGGGGCCTCAGCCGCCGGCATACCTTGCTCAAGCAACTCGCCGCCAAAGGCTGGCCCACCCTGCCGATCGACGTGGGCGGGCAGGTCAATCGCTACGGGCGGCAAACCATCATCAAATTCGGCATCGCGCTCGAAGCGCTCAACAAACTTGGCTATCAGGCCGTGGCGCTCGGCGCCAGCGATTTGAAATTGCCCACCGACGAGTTGATGGCCGCCACCGCCAATCTGGCCGACGCGGGCGGCGAGAGCCGCTTTGTCTCCGCCAATGTCGGCCTCTTTGATTTCGATAGCGACACCATCCCGACCTATCGCGTGATCGAGGAAGCAGGCGTTCGCATCGGAGTGACCAGCGTGCTCGGCGAATCATTCGCGCGCCAGGTCAAGAGCGACGAAGTGAAGCTCACGCCTCCTGCCGAAGCGCTGGCCAAGATTGCCCCCGAGTTGAAATCGAACTCCGATGTCATGGTGCTGTTGGCCCACGCCACCAACGAAGAGGCGGCGCGGCTGGCCAAGCAGTTTCCGCAGTTCGACATTGTGGTGAGCGCCGGCGGCGCCGACGAACCGCCGAACATGCCGATCCCTGTTGCCGGCTCCAAGACGCTACTGGTCGATGTGGGCCACAAAGGAATGTACGCCATCGTGCTGGGCATGTTCGACGACCCCAAAAAGCCGTGGCGTTATCAGCGCGTGCCGCTCGACGCCCGCTTCGCCGATTCGCCCGAAATGAAGCAACTGATGACCGCGTACCAGTCGCAGCTTGAGCTGGAAGGTTTCGAGGGCCTTGGTCTGCGGCCCACAGCGCATCCGCTGGCCAAATCGCCCGGCGATCCGCTCGCCGCGTACGCCGGATCGCAAAGTTGCCGCGAGTGCCACCCCACGGCCTACGGCATCTGGAGCAACTCGCCGCATGCGCACGCCACCGAAACGCTGGCCAAGCTCAATCCGCCGCGACAGTTCGACCCCGAGTGCATAAGCTGCCACGCCACCGGCTGGAACGCGCAGGAGTATTACCCGTACGAGACCGGCTTTGCCAGCATCGAACAGACGCCGCTATTGCAAGGCAACGGCTGCGAAAACTGTCACGGGCCGGCCGCCGCGCATGTCGAGGCCGAACACGCCAAAGGCTTCAAGAATCTTGCCCAACGCGAGCAATTGCGCCAGCGTCTCAAGCTGACGCGCGCCACGATCGAAACCACCTGCGAGCGCTGTCACGATCACGACAACAGCCCCGAGTTCGACTTCGCCAAGTATTGGCCCAAGGTCGAGCATCGCGGCAAGAAGTAATCGCCACCGCTCAGCCGTCGACCTGTTGATGCACCTTTTGCCAGGCGTCGCGAATCACTTGCCCCGCCGCCGCCTGGATCAGCGCCCCGCTGATCGTCGCCACCAGTCCGCGCCGCTCCACCACCCGCGCTTGCCAGCGCACCAGCGATCCATCGCCGTCGGGCGAAACAGTCGAGGTCGATTCCACGCGAATCGCCTGGCCGATGCCGCTCCCTTCAATCCGCATGGTGGCGCGACTCGGCGGTTCGATGTCGCTCATCTCGATGCGCATCTTCATCGTGCCGCGCAGAAACGAAAATCCCGGACGCACCGTGGCGGCCAACGTCCGCGAGTCGACTCGCTCGGTGCTGACCGCGTCGGGGATGTTCGCCGCCAGCAAGTCAAGATCGGTGATTACCGCGAACACTCGTTCGGCCGGCGCGGCAAAATGTTCCTCTCCGCCAAATTCCAACTGGCTCATGATGTCCTTTCGTCCATTCGCCACTGCATGCGATACACCTCCGCATGGCCAAACCCCTTCAACTCTCCGTCAATCCGCTCCAGCGCCGCGGTGGCTTCGCGCGCGTGCTCGGCCAGCGCCGGGGAGATCACCACTTCGCCCGGACCCGCCAGGCTCTGACAGCGCTTGGCCCGATTGATCACGTCGCCCCACACGTCGCGATCTTCGATGATCCCCGGCCCATAGTCCATGCCCACATGCACCACCAGCGGCGTCTGTGGGCTGCGGCGGTTCAACTCTTCGAGCGACCGCATCAGCGCCAGCGCCGCGCGCACCGCGCCAAGTGGACTATGAAAATAGGCCAACACCTCGTCGCCCACCGGGTCGCCGACCGTGCCACCTTCGGCGCGGGCAGCATCGCGCACCGCGGCCACCATCCGTCGTACCAACTCGCGCGCCACGGCCGGCCCATGCTCGCGTGTGAGCGGTGTAAAGCCAGATAAGTCGAACAAGCCGACCGCGATCTCCTCCAATTGATGCGCGTGTCGCGCGCCGCGCGGGTTGAGACTCACCTGCACGCGGCGTAGCGCGTCGAGCACGGCGCGATCTTCCACCCAACGCAATTGGCCGCACGAGTGCGACAGATACGTGGCGCGACCTTGCGCCGGCAACCGCGACAACATGAACACCCCATGCGACATGCGGCCCGCCGCATCGCAACGTCCATAAGTCATCAAGGGGCCCAGGGGGCCCAGCGGTTCGCCGGTCACGCGCGACACCAAATACAGCTCGCCATGTTTCAGCGGCGCCGCCGACGCAAGGTGTCGTGGCTGCGTTGTCGATCCCAACAGCGCCGCCAGACTGATCTGATAATCTCCCTCTGCCGATAGGCGTGTTTCCTCCACCCAACACAACTCGGCGTCGGCTAGCACCGTCAAGCCGCCCATGAGCAGTTCGAGCGCGGCTTCAAGCGCCGCCGCAGCATCGCGCGCCTCGGTCGCTGGCAACCGTTCGGGCGTCCGCCACAGCTCCCAATAGGTCGATAGCGTTCGGATCAAATCGATCATCGTTCTCGGAGCGCCAGCCGCGGGTTGCCCTAATTGCGCCCCGATGATCTCGGCGGCGCGCTGCGCGATTTCAGAATCAGCCAGGCGATGCGATAGGGCGCTCGCCAATTCGCATTGCCAGGTGTGCCGTGCATCGGCGAGCAATCGCGACACGTTGAGCTCCAACGCATCGATCCAGATTGCTGGCTCCGCTCGTTCCATCGCCGCCAAAAACGCCGCGTTAAGATCGTCGTCCAATAGCCCACGGTTCAAATAGAGCGCTAGGCTGACCGCGCCCAAATACTCAACCAACGCTTCAAACAACTCACGCGACGCCGCCAGTCGTTCCACGACGGTTGCTGTCGTTTCCTGCAACTTCCAATGCAGCCACGGAGCGGCGACCGGTTGTGGGTAGCAGTTGGCCACCAGCCACGCCAAGTCGAGCCCGCGCGGCCGTGTCTGCGTTCCTTCGGCAACCAGCGCAAGCAATCGTTCGGTCCCCACATACTTGTCGATCCAACCATACGCGCCGCGGCGTCCCATGCGCAGTGCTTGGTTCAAATCGTCCTTGCCGCTCAACACGTAGCACACCAACCCCGGGCGCAACTTGAGCATCTGCTCCAGCGCTTCGTCCCCCATCATTCGCGGCAAGTCAAAATCGAGCAGGATCAAATCGGGACGGCGCTCGCGCACCCGCTCGACCCCCTCTGCTCCATCATTCGCTTCCACCACCAGATAGCCAGCCGTGGCCAACGCGTCGCGCACGGTTTCGCGAAACATCGCGTCGTCTTCGACTAGTAGCACCGTGTCAGACATCGAGCCTCACCGGATGTTTATGCCGGACTGGATTCCACGGACAATCGCAGCGTCACGCGCGTCCCACGTCCGTCAGCCAGTGGACTTTGCCAGTTCATGCTGCCGCGATGTTGATCGACAATATACTTCACCAGCGCGGCGCCCAAGCCCGAGCCGCCGGCTTTCGTGCTGTTCACCGGCCGCCGGAAAAGGTCGTCGCGCGCCTCGGCCGGTATGCCGGGACCATTGTCGCTCACCTGCACTACCGCCTGCCGCGCCGCCGCGTCCCACGCGCACGTAACGCGCAGCGTCACCACGTCGCTGGTCGACTCCTGCCCATTGGCCAGCAAATTCTCCAGCGCCAACTCAATCGCCGCTTGCGAGTGCGGCAATCGCAGCGGCGTGCTGGCGGGCTCAAACTCGATGCGGGTCGTCGCCCGGCGATGCGGCTCAAAGTGCCGGATCGCCGCCGCCACCGTGTCGTTCAAATCGCTTTCAGTAGACGAAATCTCCAGCTTCACAAAGTCCACCAGGTCGCGTAGCCGCGAGTGCAACTCTTCCACCACCCGCAACAACGTGCCCATCTCCGCATTCAGTGGTTCGCATTCGGGCCTCGCCCGGAGTCGCTCCAGTCGCATCCGCAGCGTGGCCAACGGCGTTTTCATGCCATGCGTAATCGCTCGCGACATCTGTCGCCAGCCTTCGGCTTTTTGCGAATCCGCCAGTGCTGTCAGGTCCTTAATCAACAAGACGCTCCCCGCCGGACGCGCCGCAGCGCCACTCAGTCGAGTGGCCGCTACTTGAAACAACCGCCGCTGCCGACCCGCCGAGTGTTCAAATGTCTTGGTGACCGATCCCTCGGCGGGCAACGGAAACGCCAACTCCGGCACGCCGCACATTTCACGAAACATGCGGCCGACCAATGGCTGTTCTCCGGGCGCGATCAATTCCGCCGCCGCTTGGTTGATGTCCTCAATCCGCCCCTCGGAGTCCAGCACCACCACCCCGGCATCGACGTTTTCGATCACCGTCTCCAATCGCTCCTTGGTGGTGCGCAGCTCTTTCGAACTGCGCACCGCTCGCACCTGCTGCGCTAGCATCCGCATAAAGGCGCCGGCGTTAGTGATCGGTTTGTCGATATAGTCCACGGCCCCCAGCCGCAACGCCTCCAGCGGCGTATCCTCCTTGTCAAAGCCCGTCATCATCACCACCGCCAACAGCGGCTGAATGGCTTTGACGCCCCGCGCGGTCTCCACTCCGTCGAGCGGCGCCATCCGCACATCGACCAAGAGCACATCGAACTCGTCGCGCCGCGCCGCTTCAATCGCCAGCGGACCATTGTCGTAGTACTCGCACTCGAATCCCGTGCCGTCGAGCAATAACTCCAGCGTTCGCAAATAGTCGACGTTGTCGTCCACCACCAACAAGCGGCCTTGTTCGATTAGCAGCGGTTTCGACAGTCCGTGAGTTGGGGTAATCATCGTGAATCCTGCTCGGCGACTCGGTTTTCGCGCGGCGCTCCGTCATCTGCTTGATGTGCCCCCGCCACGGGAAAGATGACGCGCACCTTCGTCCCACCCCCCACGACGCTATCGATTTCGACTCGCCCTTGGTGTTCCTGCACGATCCGGCTCGTGATCCACAGGCCGATCCCCGACGCCTCGCCCTCGGGTTTGGTGCTGAACCAAGGCTCCAGCGCCTTGTCGCGCACATCGGCCGACATCCCCGGCCCATTATCTGCGATCTCAACGATCACTTCGCCGCCGAACTGTCGAGTGCTAACCGTCACTTGGCGTTGCTGTTCGCGCGGCACGCCCGCGAGCGCCTCGATGGCGTTGACCAACAAATTAGTGAACACCTCCCATAACTCGACGGGATTGCCCCGAATCTCCGCAGTCTCGCCGAACTGACGATCGACATGGATGCCGGCCTCGCTCATGTTGCGGCGGACGATTTCGAGCGATTCTTCCAGTACGCGATCGACTTGCACCAGCGCCAATTCGCCCGATCCCAGCCGCGTCAAATCGCGCAGGCGGCGAACGATGTCGGCGCAGCGCTCCACATTCGACAATACGAGAGCCATCATGCCGTTCAGCTTTTCGTCGTCCGGGTGCCGCCAACTGGCGGCATGGGCCAGATTGGCGATCGGCGCCAGCGCGTTGTTCAAGTTGTGCGCGAGACCATAGGTGAGCGTGCCCACCAGCTTCAGTCGATCGGCGCGCTGCAGTTCGCGCGAGCTTTCCTTCAGGCGGCGCAACGCGTCGGCCTTTTGCGTGAGCGTGTCGGCCAGATTCTCCGACATTTCAAGAAACGCGTGCCGCAACTCTCCCACCTCGTCGGCCGGGTCGGCTTCGATGGCCGTCAACCGGTCCCCCGCCTCGCGCAAATCGGCCGGATCGATCATGTGCCGCCCATTGCCGCGCAATCCCTCGATTGCCGACCGCATGGCCTCTAGCGGTCTCACCAGGCGCGCCGCCAGCACCAGGACAAACACCGCGCCACCGGCCAACGCGGCGGTGCTCAGGGCCGCCAGCATGATGAGCGAATCTTCCAATCCGCGCCAAAACACCCGCCATTGATTCTCGAACTGCTCCGTGATTAGTTCCGTGTTAATTACCAATCCGGCGATTCCGTATGGAAAACCTTCGCGACGAATCGGCATAAGGTACGCCTTGTACGGTCGTCCCTCGGTTCGCATGCGCATGTAGCGTCCCAGGCTCGTTTGCCGCAGCCTGCTTTGATCGGCGTCCAGCGGCGTCAACTGCTTAAGGTTCGCCAATTCGATCGCCTCTCCTACGCTCACTGTTGGCAATTCAGCATGACCGCGTGGTAGCACGATCGCTCCTGGTTCGTCGCTTCGTGGATTGTCGTGCGGCACGACCACCACCAAATCGACCAGCACGCTGTTGTAGCTCATCTTCTCGGCCACCCGCTGCGAAATCACCTCGGTCTGCCGATCCACCAGCGCCAGCCACGAGTCGCGCTCCTCCGTCGCATGCTCGCCGCTCGCCCGATTCGCCGCGGCCCAGAGGTCGGGCAAGAAGTCGCGGCCTAGCTCCATCGCCACAAACCGCGCCATACTGTTCACGCCCGATTCGATCACTTCGCGGCTGGCCTCGCGGCGGCGCGTTTCCGCTCGCTGCGAGAGGGCCCGCAGCGTCGGTACAAATGCCACGACGGCCACCACCAGAGTGAGCAGCGCCTGAAACAGCACCGCGTACTGAAACTTGCCCAGCAAGCTCCGCCGGTCGGGCTCCTCTGCGATAGTTGGATTCATGGAGTCTCCGACTCCAACGCGGCGTCATGCAGGGCTGGCGGGCCCGCATCGCAAGAGCAGTCAATGCCTAGACGCTCTAACTGCTGGAAGTGGCGAATGATTTGCAGATCGGCGCGGGCCAACCGTGCGCGGGCGGACTCCAAATCCAGCGCCCCCGCTTCTCCGCGCGGAGGCAAGCTCAACACGTCGTGCAAGGCCGCCAGCGCGATGCGATTGATCTCTTTGCGGCCCGGCCGATTGCGCAGCACCACGCCGGGCGAATTGGCATCGCCATGCACCAATTGCAGCAACTGCCGATGGTATTCGCTCAGTCGGCGATCGATGGCCGGCCATTGCGGCAATCCCACCAGCACGGCGCGCTCGAAGATGGGAATCTCCGAATACTTTTCAAAGAAGAACAACTGAGCGTCCGGCGTGGCCATCTCTCTTACAAAATCAACCGAGTGCGGACTGCGCGGCGCGGCCGACACCACCCATCCCCAGCTCCCGATTGTGGAATAAGCCGGCTTCGTTTCTACGGCGCGTGGAATCGGCGCGATGCCGATATGACCAGCGGCAAATGCGGCCGATGGCGACTTCGCCAACGCCGATTCAATTCTCGCCGCGCGATTCGACCAATCGATCAAAAACAGCGTCTCGCCCCGCGCAAATCCCTCGTACAACGTCTTTTCCGACTCCAGATCGCGCGCTTGGATCTGTGCTAGCGGTTCCGTGATCTTGTCGTGATGAATCAGGCCATAGAACATTGCTAGCGCCGCCAGGTTCGGTTCCGAAGCCAAAGGACTGTCCAACTCGCCGCCAGCAGTCAGGCAATTGGGCGGACCGCCGCCATACGACCACATCACGGGGTAGAGATCGGTGTGCAACTCATTCCAGTGAAACCTAAGTCCGTGGCGCAATGTCGCGTCTGGACCGGCTTGCGCCAGCGCTTGCCGCGTCACCGCGACCAATTCAGCCCAGGTGCGCGGCGGACTAGGAATTAGATCCGCGCGATAGAACAAGCAGTTGCCGCGGATCGAGAGCGGCACGGCGTATAATTGATTGTTCAATTCGCAGGCCGAACGCAGATCGGCCGGAATCACCTGCGACAGTTCCACGTTCTGGTCGCCAATCGGAATCGTGCGATTTTGAAACGATTCCAACCACGTCGGCTCAAAACTGCTGAACCAGTACAAGTCGATGAAGTACACATCGACTGGCGGATAGCTCGTGCCGAGCCTCGCGCTCAAGGCTAGCGTCACGGCGTCGTCGTTCCCTTCGTACAGGAAAAACGGACTCGGCTTGGCGTAATGCGCAGGTTTCAACAGCGTTGGCGCCCCAACCTTTGTCTTTAGGTAGTCCGCCACCATCCGTTCGATGGTCGCCGGAGCGCCAGTCCAACTGATCGGTATCGCTTCGGCCGTGTCGACGCGCGGTCGGCAACCTCCAATGCACAATATCGGCAGCGCCGCGGCTGTTAGCGCAATTACCAGCCGACTGGACCATGGGCTAGGTTCGCGCCAGCACGCCTTCAGACATGAGTGCGTCGATTTCACGATCCAGCTCTTCGCGATAGACCCCTGGGCGGAATCGCAACAACATCAGCGCCGCGATCAATAGCCCCAGCAATTCCACTGCGAACACTCCAGCAAACGAGACCCGTAGCGCGGTTGCCGGTGTGAACTGCGCGGCCAGCGCGGCCTCGAAAAATCCAAATCGCAGCAATCCGCCCCCTGCCATGCCAGCGGCGATCGCAATGCCGGCGGTGGTGCCCCACACCCCCAATAGCACACCCGCCAATCGACGGTCCATCAAATCCATCAGCGCGCCGGCTAAGGCGGTGTTGTATCCCCCTTTGGCGACTCCCAGTAGCAATATGGCCGAGGTCGCCAGGGCCGACGCCTGCAACAACGCCGATCCCACCAAGAAGGCGAACGCCAATGCGCCTAGTACGCATGCCAGCGGCAGTTGCCAGGTTCGCGATCGAATCCATATCGCCTCGTGCAAGGTCCAGCCCAACATCATGCCCAAGAGCGTCCCCAGCCCATGGTAAAAGCTGTATTCCGTCGTTGCGCTCACCGAAAGCTGAAACACGCGCCCGCCATACACCTCTAGTATCAAGTCCTGACAGAAGAAAGAAAACTCGGCGAGCGCCATGAATCCAAAAAACCACCGCGCCTGAGAATTGCGACACAAGGCGCGCAACGACCGCCAGAAGCCGCTCGGCGTCGCCGCCGCCACGGCGCGGTGGTCCGCCGGTTCGACGCCCACCAGTCCCACCAAGGTTAGCGCTACCACGCCAACGCAGGTCGCCACGGTCACTTCGGTCAAGTAGCTCAATCCAATGGTTGGCGCGCGGCCAAAAAGTATCCCATAGCACAGGCCGCCCAAGACCAATCCGGCAATCGCCATGAACCAGACGTACGTCAACGCCCCCGCCCTTCGCCGGGCCGGTAATCGATCAACTAATAGCGCCGTGATCAACAGGTTCGACGCCTTGACTCCCAGCCCAAACACCGACATCGCCACCGCGGCCAGCAAGAACAGCGCCACCGACCAGGCCGGCCGCGCGGCGGCCCCGCGAAGGCAAATCATCATCGCCGCCAAGGCGACCGCGGCCGCAATTGCCCAAAAAGCCGCGTGCGGGGCGCGATGCCGACCCCAGATCGGAATCGAATCCGACCAATATCCCGTAACAAGCGTCAGCGGCGTCACCAGTTGCTGCAGGCAAAGCAGCAGCGTGAACCAAGCCTCCGAGTAACCAAGATCGGCAATGAAGACTCGGTTGATTACGCCGGTGGTCAACACGACCATGAACGAGGCGGCGAACCGCACCAGACTCAGGCGAAACAGGGTCAATCCGTGCATCACGCCGCCCGTCAGTAAACGCTCGCCATCGCATTGGAGCACTGCGATGTTACACGGTTTTTCGCGGCGGATGAACCCAAATGGCTCGCCGGAGTCGGCGCGAGGACGCCAGCGACGAAATCTTCAATAGCGTGGCTACCCGCCAACTGGCGCGAGCATTAGCTCATCGAAGCGCATCAGCCGGTTGCGCCCCGCTTGTTTCGCCGCCAACAGAGCCTGATCGGCATGCTCGACAAGATCTTGATATGTGCGGGTTTCGCACGTCCTTTCGGCGACTCCCACGCTAATCGAAAAGTGGAAGTCGGCCGGCAGATGCGGCAGCGCGGACGCTGCCACCGCCAGTCGGATTCGATCGGCCATCTGGCAGGCCGTTTCCAGCGAGGTGTTCGTCAAGAATGCGCAAAACTCCTCGCCGCCGTATCGGCAGATCCGGTCGCTCTCGCGGAAAGCCGCTTTCATCAGGCGTCCCACGGTTTCAATCACGCTGTCCCCCGCCGAATGCCCATAAGTGTCGTTCACCCGCTTGAAGTGATCGATGTCGAACATCAGACAGGCCAGCGGCAATTCATAGCGATCGGCCCGCGCCCACTCTTGCCGCAATTCATCAAAAAACGCGCGGCGATTGAGCAGTCCGCTCAGCGGATCGATAGTCGCCAGTTCGGCTAGCTGCTGATTCGCCAGGTTCAGCGCGGCGTTCTGCTCCCGTAAGCGCTCTTGCAGGTGTACGATGCGCTCGCCGGCCCGCAGCCTCGGCAGCAGGTGCTCGCCATGGATCGGCTTGGCCAGGAATTCGTCGGCGCCAATGTCCAGTCCTGGCTGCTCATCAGGTCTGCCGCTCATTAGCAGGATGTACGGATACCAAGTCAGCTCGGCCCGCAACTTGCGAATCAACTCCAATCCGTCCATGCGCGGCATCATCCAATCGGTGACGATGATGGCCGGCTTGTCGGACACGACGATCTCGAGCGCTTCCCAGCCATCGCAGGCAAGCCGCACGTCATATCCACTGCCGCTCAGCATCATCTCCAAGATGCGTCGGCAGTTGGGATCGTCGTCGACCACCAGCAACTTGCGCGTTGATTCACCGCCCACGAGTGTGGTTCCCCGATGGGATTAACATAGCCCTGCCAAGCGTACGCTTAATGAATTCATAGGCCATGGACTTTCCCCACGCCGCAGCGGCATCGCGCCAGAAAGCCCCAAACAGCGGCGTGCGTCAGTCGCCTTGGCGATGTCAAAGGCCACGTGGGCCGGCTGTGCTGTCTGTGACGGCGCCGCTTTGGCAGCGTCCACTCGGCTCCGATTGGCAACCTGCCCAATCGATGATCCGCTATCAGCTTAGGACGATCCGCGGCGCGCTTGGCAGGGGCGTAATAAGCTGCCGTTGACCCCTAGGGACTCGGCACTAAAATGTTGTGCTCTTTAGTCTTAAAGTCAGGCGCCACCATCGTGTCCAACGACCCGCAGCCCGCTAGCGAATCCGCGCCGTCGGGCGAAATGATCAAAGCGGCGCGTCGCGACAAGCTAGAACGAATCCGTTCGCTCGGTATTGACCCCTGGGGTCAACGCTTCGACCAGCATTTGTCGCTCGCCGACGTCCGCGCGTTGACCGCACAAATTGTCTTCCGCGCCGCCGACGGGCGTGAGATTTCCATTCCCGCCGATCGCTCCAATTTTCGCGAGTGGCTGGCCGCACAAGGCGCGGGCGAAATCGTCGGTCCCAAGGTGCGCGCCGC
The DNA here is from genome assembly GCA_019694455.1 of Pirellulales bacterium. Taxonomy (NCBI): domain Bacteria; kingdom Pseudomonadati; phylum Planctomycetota; class Planctomycetia; order Pirellulales; species Pirellulales bacterium. The sequence continues at coordinate 118,246 of JAIBBY010000005.1, read as the reverse complement.
CGGGCGCGTGGTGCTGCAACGTCCCACCGGCAAGCTCATCTTCGTCGAGATCCGCGATTGGTCGGGCCAGGTGCAAATCTTCATTGGCCGCGGACAGGTGGGCGAAGATAACTGGGCGTTAGCCGATTGTTTCGACCTGGGAGACATCGTCGGAGTCGACGGCGAACTGCGGTTCACCAAGACCGGCGAACTGACCATTTTTGCCGAGAAGCTTCACTTTCTCACCAAGTCGCTCGAACCGCCGCCAGACAAGCACAAAGGATTGACCGATCCCGAGATGCGGCAGCGCATGCGCTATCTCGATCTGGTCTACAACGAAGGCGCCAAGGAGCGGTTCCTCAATCGCACGCGGATCGTGCAATCGATTCGCGCCACCTTGGCAAGCGAGCGCTACGTCGAGATTGAGGGCCCTACTCTGCACACGATCGCCGGCGGGGCCGCCGCGCGTCCGTTCAACACCCATCACAATGCGCTTGATATGCCGCTGTACTTGCGCATCGCGCTCGAACTGCATCTCAAGCGTCTCCTGGTCGGAGGCTTCGAGCGCGTCTACGAACTCGGCCGCGTCTATCGCAACGAAGGAATCAGCCCGCGTCATAATCCCGAATTCACCATGCTCGAGGCGTATCAGGCCTATGGCGACTATTACACGATGATGGACCTGACCGAAAAGATCATCGTCAACGCCGTAGCAGCCACGGGCCAGCCATCGCAAGTGACCTGGGGCGATTCGACCGTCGATTTATCAGCTCCCTTCGCCCGCCGCACGTACCACGAGTTGTTCGCCGAGATCGTCGGCGTCGATCCGCACAGCCCAGCCGACGTGGAGCGCGTCGCGAAGAAGATTGGCTTCGACACGGCCGGCAAACATCCCGATGTCGTCAAAAGCGAGGTCTTTGAAGAGTTGGTTGAAGATCAGCTCAAAGGGCCGATTTTCGTGCTCGACTACCCGGCCACGCTTTGCCCGCTTACCAAGCGCAAGGCCAGCGACCCGGCGGTGGCGGAGCGCTTCGAATTGTTCATCGAAGGCATGGAAATCGCCAACGCCTACACCGAACTCAACGACCCCGACCTGCAAGAAGAGTTGTTCGGCGCTCAGCTTGCCGGACTGAACGAAGAAGAATCGATGGCCAAGATGGACCACGACTTCGTACGCGCGCTGCGGCACGGAATGCCCCCCGCCGGCGGACTCGGCATCGGCATCGATCGGCTGGTGATGCTCATCACCGGCGCGCAGTCGATTCGCGACGTGATCTTGTTCCCATTGCTCCGTCGCGAGGAGTTGTCCACGTAACATACAAATGCGGGCTGCGGCTCCTTGATTGCAGCCGCGACAAACAACAGGCCAAGGAAGGCGCATGTACAAATATTTGCTTTGCTGGCGGTATCTCCGCACGCGTTGGATCGCGCTGGCGTCGGTCATTAGTGTCACGCTCGGCGTCGCCACTATGATCGTGGTCAACTCCGTCATGGCCGGCTTCGCCCGCGAGATGCAAGACCGCATCCACGGCATCCTGTCCGATGTGGTTTTCGAGGCCCGCAGCCTGGAAGGCTTTCACGATCCCGAGTGGCATCTCACCCAATTGCGCGAAGTGGCGGGCGACGACATCGCGGCGATGACCGTGACCGTCAACGTGCCCGCGATGCTCAGCTTTCAATATCGCGGCAACTGGATCAACCGGCCGATTACGCTCATCGGCATCGACGAGAGCACGCAGTCTCTGGCAGGCGATTTTGGCAAGTACTTGCAGCATCCCGAAAATCGTCGTCACTTCCAGTTCGCCTTACGAGAAGACGGTTACGACGTTCAAGAGCCGGGCGGCGGGGCCGATTCTTTGCGCCGACCGCAAATGGCGCGCGCCGGCTGGGATCATCGCCGCCGCTGGGGCGAAGTCGTTCGTCAGCAGCGCGCCTTCGAGGCGCAGTTCGAACAACAACAGCAGCAACAGCAACCGACGCCACCCGCCATAGGCATCGACCCCGCGTCGTTCGAACAGGCGCAAGCCGCGGCGGCGCCACCAGATGCTGGTGGCGAAGCAGCGCCCGCCGAGAGCCCCTTTGGCCCCGCGCCAGAACAAACCTTTGATCCCGTCACCGAACAAGCGACCGGGTTGGTGCTTGGCCTCGGCTTGTCCAGCTACCACGTCGCCGATGGCGTGGAACATCTGTTGCTGCTTCCCGGCGATGATGTAAAGCTCACTTTCCCCACCGCCGGATCGCCACCCAAAGTGATCAGCGACGTGTTCACGGTGGTCGATTTCTACCACAGCAAGATGAGCGAATACGACTCGAATTTCGTGTTCGTGCCCCTCTCCAAATTGCAACAATTGCGCGGCATGATCGATCCGCGCACCGGCGTCAGCTACGCCAGTTCGATCCAGATCAAGCTGAAGGACGAAAGCAGGGGCGAGATCGTTCGCGACAAGCTGCGCGCCGCCTTTTCGCCCGACCTCTATGTCATCTCCACCTGGCGCGATAAGCAGGGACCGCTGTTGGCTGCCGTGCAAATGGAAACCGCCATCCTCAACATTCTGTTGTTCATGATCATCGCCGTGGCCGGATTCGGCATCTTGGCGATCTTCTTCATGATCGTTGTAGAAAAGACCCGCGACATCGGTGTGCTCAAGTCGCTCGGCGCATCGAGTCGCGGCGTCTCGGGCATCTTCCTCGGCTATGGCCTTTCGCTCGGCATGGTCGGCTCCGGCGTCGGTCTCGTGCTCGGTCTCTTGTTCGTCTATTACATCAACGAAATCGCCGACTTGCTCGGACTCGTCACCGGACAGGAAGTGTTCGACCCGTCGATCTATTACTTCACCAAGATTCCAACGATCGTGCATCCGTTTACATTGAGTTGGATAGTGCTTGGCGCCGTCTGCATTGCGGTGCTGGCTAGCGTGCTACCTGCCCGCCGCGCGGCGCGGCTGCATCCCGTGGAGGCCCTTCGCTATGAATAGCGCGACCACTACCAGCATCGCCTCTGCCAGTTCGCCGGGCCGCCCACACATCGCGCTGCCTGCCGCGGCAGCCGCGATCAAAGGCGCGCAGCTCTCCGCCATCGGATTGGAGCGCACTTACACCAAAGGCAAGCATCAAATTCCCGTGCTGCGCGGCGTTGATCTTGCTGTGCGGCGCGGCGAGTTTCTGGCGATCATCGGGCAAAGCGGCTCCGGCAAGAGCACCCTGCTGCACCTGCTGGGGCTGCTAGACGCTCCGGCGCGCGGCGAGATTCACTTTGCGGGCCGCCGCATCGACAATCTGCCGGTTCGCGAGCGCGACGCCCTGCGCAACCAGAAGATCGGCATGATCTTTCAGTTCTATCACCTGCTGCCCGAACTCACCACGCTCGAGAATGTCCTCTCCCCCAAGATGATCGAACAGAGCTTTTGGCGTTACATGCGCGAGCGCCGCCAGCATCACGCCCGGGCAAAAGAGTTGTTGAATCTGGTGGGGCTGTCGCACCGCTTGGAGCATCGGCCGCGTGAGCTTTCGGGCGGCGAAATGCAGCGCACCGCGATTGCCCGCGCCCTGATAAACCGGCCCGAGGCGCTGTTGGCCGACGAGCCGACGGGCAATCTCGATCACGCCACTGGGCGTGAAATTGTGGCCCTGCTGCGAACCTTGAATCGCCAGGAGAGTCTCACTATAGTCATGGTGACGCACGACGAAGCGATCGCCGCCAAGGCCGACCGGATTGTACGCCTGGCCGACGGCCGGGTGCAGACCGCCGCCTAACCGCCTCGACATTTCGCGGTGTGGCGAGCCCGCCGGTCCGCGCGTCATGGTGTGCCATGTTCGATGCAATGGCGGCCGCGATCCGTCTCGCAAGATAGCATTTTGCTTCTCGGGTCGCGCGCTGGCGAACCCTATTCCCATGCGAGATCGATGTCGCTTCAGGTCTATATCAACGGCAAGCTCTACGACAAAGAGAACGCCAAGGTCAGCGTCTACGATCACGGCTTTCTATATGGCGACGGTGTCTTTGAGGGCCTGCGTAGCTACGGTGGTCGCGTCTTCCGGCTAGATCAGCATCTTGACCGTTTGTGGAAATCAGCCAAAGCCATTTGGCTGGAGATTCCCATTTCTCGCGAAGTGATGGCCAAGGGCGTCAACGACACTTTGCGCGCCAATCAGATTGACGATGGTTACATCCGCCTGGTCGTGTCACGTGGCGCCGGCAGCCTGGGCCTCGACCCCAATCGCACCAGCGACCCGCAAGTGATCATCATCACCGATCACATAGCGCTCTACCCCCAGGAGTTGTACGAGCGCGGCTTGGAAATTGTCACCGCCAGCACGCTGCGCAACCATCCCGCGGCCCTCAGTCCCCGCATCAAGTCGCTCAATTACCTCAACAACATTCTGGCGAAAATCGAAGGATTGCAGGCCGGCTGCATCGAAGCCCTGATGCTCAACACCAAGGGCGAAGTCGCCGAGTGCACCGGCGACAATATCTTCCTGGTCAAGAATGGCGAGCTTTACACGCCGCCGCTCGACGCCGGAATCTTGGAAGGCATCACGCGCGATGCGGTGATCGAACTCGCATTGGCCGCCGGCATCCAGGTCCACCAAGACCCCCTCACACGTCACGATGTCTACATTGCAGACGAGTGCTTCTTGACCGGCACCGCGGCGGAGGTGATCCCGGTCGTCAAGGTGGATGGCCGTCAGATCGGCGATGGCGTCCCCGGATCGATTTCGATCAAGCTGCGTGAGCAGTTCCATCGGCTCACCCGCGCATGAGCAACTCGACGCGAAGCTGGCCCTGGCGTCGAATGTTGATTGGCGCGGCGCTTCTGGCGCTATTGGTCGCGCTGCTTGTCCTTCCGGTCCAGGAACCGTTCACTCGCTTTCTTGCCTGGGTTCGCGATCTTGGTCCCTGGGGGCCGGTCATCCTCAGCGCCGCCTACATTCCCGCTTGCGTGTTGGCGCTCCCCTCCTGGCCCCTGACGGTTGGCGCCGGATTTCTATTTGGAGTACCCGTCGGAGTTGTCGCGGTTTCGATTGGCAGCACGCTGGGGGCGACAATCGCCTTTCTGCTGGGCCGCACCCTGTTTCGCGACGCCGTGGCCGCGCGTGTGCTGAGTGGCCCGAAATTCGCCGCCATTGATCGCGCGGTGGCCCGTTCCGGACTGCGCATTGTCTTTCTCATGCGGCTTTCGCCGGTCTTTCCCTATAACGTGCTTAATTACGCGCTCGGCGTCACGCGCATTCCCGCCAGCCGATACATTCTTGGCTCGTGGCTCGGCATGCTGCCGGGCACGATCATGTATGTCTATCTCGGCACCGCGGCCGAGAGTCTGCGCGAGTTGATGTCTGGCGAGCGCGAGGACGCGACGGTGAAATACGTGCTGCTTGCGGTGGGACTCGCTGCTACGATCTTGGTCACCCTTGTCTTGGCGCAGATTGCTCGGCGCGCAATTCGCCAAGCGATCGACGAACCCGCCGCTCTAGCCACCGCCAACATTCGTGCCAACTCAGCACCCCATCAAGATACCGCCAGCTGACGAATTCAACCGCCAACTGATCGCCAATGTGCGCCCGGACGATTGGCGGCCCCGTACTCCTGCCGCACGCTACGACCTGGTGGTTATTGGCGCCGGCACAGCCGGCCTGGTTGCCGCAGCGGGAGCCGCTGGCCTCGGCGCTCGCGTAGCGCTAGTCGAACGCAAACTGCTGGGCGGCGATTGCCTCAATTTTGGCTGCGTGCCGTCCAAGGCCCTGCTCCGCGCCGCTCGCGCCATGCGCGCTGTCCATCAAGCCGCGCAATTTGGGCTCGACGTTCCGTCCGCCGCCAACGCCAACTTTCCAGAGGTGATGCGGCGTTTGCGCCGCATCCGCGCAGAAATCAGCCGCGACGATTCCGCGACCCGCTTCCAAGGACTTGGCGTCGATCTCTTTTTTGGCCGAGCTGAGTTTGCCGACAAAGACTCCTTAACTGTAGACGAGCAGCGGTTGCGCTTTCACCGCGCAATGGTCGCCACGGGCGCCGGTGCTCGCGTGCCAGAGATTCCCGGCCTGTCCGATGCTGGTTGCTTTACCAACGAGACGATCTTTGAACTGACGGAGTTGCCGCGTCGGCTGGCGGTGCTTGGCGCCGGTCCAGTTGGCTGCGAGCTAGCGCAGGCGTTCGCTCGGTTGGGCGCCGAAACTCATCTAATCCAACGCGGCCCGAGTATATTGCCGCGTGATGAGCCCTGGGCGTCCACATTGGTCGCCAATTCCCTGGCGGCCGATGGCGTGCGGTTCCACCGGTTGGCTGAGCTTTCGCAGATCGAATCGACCGGCGCCGCGAAGCGTCTCTATCTGCAAAGCGACGCCGGTCCGTTGTCCATCGAGGTCGATGCCGTTCTGGTCGCGACGGGCCGGGCGCCGAATGTCGATTTGAATCTCGAAGCGGCCGGCATCGACTTTGATGCCCAGAATGGGGTTCACGTCGACGACTATCTGCGCACATCGAATCGCCAAGTCTACGCCGCGGGCGATGTCTGTTCGCGTTACAAATTCACTCATGTCGCCGATGCAATGGCCCGAATTGTCATTCAGAACGCGCTATTCCTGGGCCGAGCGCGGGCCAGCCAACTGGTGATCCCGTGGTGTACCTACACCGATCCCGAGTTGGCGCATATCGGGCTTACCGAGCGCCAAGCCGCTGAGCAAGGCATCCGCGTCGACCGCTTCGACTTGCCGCTGAGCGACGTCCATCGCGCGCTGCTCGACGATCAAGCCATTGGCCAGGCATGCGTGCTGGTACGCGCGGGAACCGACCAAATGGTTGGCGCTACGATCGTGGCCTCGCGCGCCGGTGACTTGATGGCGCCGATTAGCTTGGCGATGACGGCCGGACTGGGGTTCAAATCCGTCGCTCGCACAATTCTCCCCTATCCCACGCAGGCAGAGGCGGTTCGCAAACTGGCCGACGCATTCAACCGCACGCGTCTCACGCCACGAGTCGCCGGTTTGCTTCGCACATGGCTTCGCTGGCGCTGGTGGTGAGCGTCGGAGGACTGCGGCTATTACAGGCCGTTGCCGCCTGAGGATCAGAACTCTACAATCGCGCGAATCCTTTGGGTTTTTCGATCGCCCGCCATTATTTCCAGTCGATTCGCCTGAGCTAACTGCAGCATGTCGAACCCGTCGCCAGAACAATTCGCGCCCGCACAGGCGCCATTCGATGTCGATCGGACGGCGCAATGTGCGCCGGCCTGCCCCGCCTGCGGCGGCAAATTGATGGAATTGCGCGGCAAGCTGCAATGCAGCATGTGCCACCGCATCTGTGAAACGTGCTGCGAAGGGGGCCGCGGTTAATCGACCGCAATCGATCGAGTCATCGCTACTTCGGGAGCCAGCTAGATCATGTCGATCCGCCAGTTCATGGAATTCAATTACCGGCACTTCAATGCCCGCGAAATGGTCGCGGCTGCCCAAGCCTGGGAAAAATTCGTTGACGACGGCGGCCAAATGCTGCTCGCCATGGCTGGCGCCATGAGCACCGCCGAACTGGGTATTTCGCTGGCCAAGATGATCCGCGCCGGTAAGGTGCATGCCGTCTGCTGCACCGCCGCTAATCTCGAAGAGGACATCTTCAATCTGGTGGCTAATCGCGAATACTGTGTCGTGCCCAACTACCGCGAGTTGTCTGTGCAAGATGAAGTCGATCTGCGCGATCGTGGCTTCAATCGAGTGGCCGACACCTGTATTCCCGAAACGGTCATTCGCCACATCGAAGGGCGCCTGCTCAGCTATTGGCAAGACGCAGCGAAAAAGGGTGAATCGTACTTTCCGTATGAGTACTTCTATCGACTGCTCGACGATCCCACCTTCGAGCAGCACTACCAGATTCCCAAAGAGCACTCCTGGATACTCGCCGCCAAGGAGAAGGGGCTCACCGTCTATTCTCCGGGTTGGGAAGACTCCACGCTCGGCAACATCTTCACCGCTCGTGTGATGGAAAAGAAAGTCTCCTCGCATCACGTCGTCAAGTCGGGCACGATGCAAATGCAGCGGCTGGTCGAGTGGTATCTCGAAACCGAAAAGAAGTCCAAGATCGGCTTCTTTCAGATCGGTGGCGGCATCGCTGGCGACTTCGCCATCTGCGCCGTGCCGCTCATCATTCAAGACTTGGAAAAAGACATCTCCTATTGGGGCTATTTCGCGCAAATCTCCGACGCGGTCACCTCCTACGGCGGCTACTCCGGCGCCGTGCCCAACGAAAAGATCACCTGGAACAAGCTCGACGCCGACACGCCGCGATTCATGATCAATTCCGATGCGGCAATCGTCGCGCCCTTGATCTTCGCGTATCTGCTCAACGAATAGCGCGCCGTTCAAAAAGAAAATGGCCGAGGGATCGCTGCGGGGGCAATCCCTCGGCCGCTCACTAGGCTGCGGCGTACAGCGGGTCGTTACGCCACCAACCTCATTGGCAACGTCTCGGCGCCAAGGCCGGCCAAGAATTCCTCAAAGATCCGCTGGTCCAGCGCGGATGCGGTATCCGCTTCTGGATGGAATTGCGTCCCCACGGCCATCCAACCGGGGATCTCGCTCTCGATCGCCTCGACTACGCCGTCGGGACAGCGCGCCGTAGCTGCAAAGCCCGGCGCCACTTCGTCGATGGCCATGTGGTGGAAGCTGTTCACCCGAATTTCGCCTTCGCCGTACACTCGCTCCATCAGCGAACCCGGCGTTACCTCCAGCGCGTGCCGGTGGGCCGGATCGAGCGGATCGCGGTGTGGTAGCGCCTTCGGCAGGTCTTCGGCGATGTGCAAGAATAAGTTGCCCCCTTGCGACACGTTCAATAGTTGCATCGCCGCGCCAATGCACAGCACAGGCATCCTTCGGCGGGCGATCGTGTCGATCAGCATGCGATCGAACGTCTCACGCCGCGGATCCAAGAGTCGCAGCGACGGATGTAGCATAAAGCCGTCACGTCGCGGATCGATGTCGGCGCCTCCGACCATCACCATACCGTCGAGTCGCTCGAGAATTGCGATCAGGTCCGATTCTTCTTCCAGTGGCGGCAAGATCACCGGCAAGCCGCCGGCCCGCACAATGGCGTCGTAGTACCCTGACTGAATATAGCTGAATGCCGGAGTGTCCTTCTGTGCACTGCGGAAGTCGGCGTTGAGTCCGATAAGCGGCTTGGCGATCATCTTGGCCTCCTGGAAGCACATCGTGTGCTTCACGCAACAGTGGAGAAATGTGAGGCGAACCGAAAGGCTGGCGCTATCAGGACGAATGTCGCTGTCGACAAACCTTGCCCATCATGGCAAGGGCTACAACGTGCGAGCCGAGATGACGTGGTGCGGCGTGTTGTGCGGCGGGGGTAGTTGTCATCCGTGACTCACTCAAAGAGCAGCGCGAGATGCCTGCACTTGCGGCATCCGTCCCTGGACGCTGTGAGTGCCTCCCTAAGTACTGGCCTCTTGAGCTTGTGCATGCCCACGCGGCATGAATCACAACCACGGGGGCGAAATGTATCGGTCTGCAAATACGTCTTCAAGCAAATCGCTTATTTTGCGTCGCTGTCGCCGCGAACCACGATATTCGGTATAGCAGCAGTGCTATGCCAGCAGCGACTTTATCATTCGTTCAAAAGTGCCTTACGCCAGGCCAGCGCGGCTTTACGACAATCCTTCGGAGCCGTATGTTGAAGCGACCAACACACTTGCACCTATTTCTATCGCTGGCGCTACCCCTCCATGCGTTATCACCGCGTCTGTCTCGAAGCGTTTGGCTACACGTTGCCCGAGAATGTGGTCACCTCCGACGAGATCGAGGCCCGACTCGAACCGTTGTATCGCCGCTTGAAGCTCCCCGTCGGCCGCTTGGAACTAATGACCGGTATTCGCGAGCGCCGATTCTGGGCGCCTGGCACACTGCCGAGCGAAAAGAGCGTGGCCAGCGCCGAGCGCGCCATCGAAGCAGCCGACATCGATCGCCGCGATATCGGTGCCTTGGTTCACGCGTCGGTCTGCCGCGACTACCTGGAACCGGCCACCGCGACGGTCGTGCATCATAGACTCGGCCTCTCGCCCAATTGCTTCATCTATGATCTAAGCAACGCCTGTCTGGGATTTCTCAACGGCATCGTTCATCTGGCCAACATGATCGAACTTGGCCAGATCAAGGCCGGACTGGTGGTCGCCAGCGAAGGAAGCCGCGAGCTGGTCGAAAACACCATCGCCACGCTCAACGCCGACGAGTCGCTCACTCGCCAAAGCGTCAAACTCGCGGTCGCTTCGCTCACAATCGGCTCGGGCAGCGTGGCGGCCGTTGTAGTGGACGAAGAGTTGACGCGTGCCAACAACCGCCTACTGGGCGGAATCTTCGCCACCGACACCAGCCTTTCCACATTATGTCACAGTGGGCGCGACGAGGCCGTGGCCGGCGAAATGCGGCCTCTCATGTCCACAGATTCCGAACGGATGATGACCGCCGGAGTCGAGCTGGCGCGAGGCGCCTTTGATCAGTTCTTACATGCGGCCGATTGGACGCGCGGCGCCATCGACAAGACCATCTGCCACCAGGTCGGGCTCGCGCATCGCAAGTTGCTGTTCGACGCCTTGCGGCTTGATCCAGCGATCGACTTCACGACGGTCGAGCAGCTTGGCAACACCGGCTCGGTGGCGCTGCCCATCACCTTGGCGATGGCCGCCGAGCGTGGTTGGCTGGTAACCGACGATCAAGTGGCGTTGTTGGGCATTGGCTCGGGCATCAACGTGCTCATGCTCGCCGCGCAGTGGCAGAAAAGTTTGGTGCTCGGAAATGCCGACCTGATCGAGCCCGCAGCCGCCGAATCGGCGCTCTAACCGCTCGTCAGCGCGCGCCGCACGGTATGATTAAGCCGCGTCGAATGGGGCCATCAGCCGAGTCGCGAGGCGAACCGCCATGAAAAAGCTCTCTTCCGGTGGCGGTTGGCAGGCCATCGCCTACACGCTGCGCAAAGGGCGCGAGGTCGGCTATTGGAATTTGTGGCGCGCTATGCGCTCCAAGAACGCCTGTAAGACCTGTGCGGTCGGCATGGGCGGCCAGCGGGGCGGCATGGTCAACGAGCAAGGGCACTTTCCCGAGGTCTGCAAGAAATCGCTCCAGGCCATGGCGGCCGACATGCAAGGCGCCATCCGTCCCGACTTCTGGTCCACCTACTCCGTGTCGCAGCTCCAGGCGTTCTCGCCACGAGAGCTGGAATCGTGCGGGCGGATCGTCCAGCCAATGCTCTTGGAGCGCGGCGCTTCGTACTATCGCGCCATCGAATGGAGCGAAGCCTTCGATCGCGTTGTCAACCACCTCAAGTCCGCCTCCCCGAATGAGACCTTTTGGTACTTCAGCGGGCGCAGCTCCAACGAAGCGGCGTTCTTGTTGCAGCTTTTCGCCCGTATGTACGGCACCAACAACGTCAATAACTGTAGCTACTACTGTCATCAGGCAAGTGGAGTTGGGCTGGCCAGCGCCCTTGGCACTGGCACGGCGACGATCGAACTCAACGACCTCGAACACTCAGACCTCATCTTTGTCATCGGCGGCAACCCGGCCAGCAATCATCCCCGCCTCATGACCACGCTCATGCGCTGCCGGCGCCGTGGCGGGCAAGTCATCGTCATCAATCCGGTGATCGAGACCGGGCTAGTCAACTTTCGTGTCCCTAGTGATGTACGCAGCATGCTCCTAGGGAGCGAGATCGCCAGCCTCTATGTGCAGCCTCACATCGGCGGCGACCTGGCCTTATTGTCCGGCATCGCCAAGCGCGTGCTGGAACTTGGCGCCGTCGATCAACCGTTTCTCCAGCAGCACTGCGAAGATTGGCCCGACCTCGCCGCGCACCTGTCGAGCCTCAGTTGGGAGGACATTGTCGCCCGATCCGGTGTCGACATGGAGGTGATTGACGATATCGCCAAACGCTACGTTCAAGCTCAACGCGTCGTCTTTGCTTGGACGATGGGCATCACGCACCATGCGCATGGCGTGCAGAATGTGCAGGCTATCGTCAACTTGGCGGCGCTGCGCGGCATGATCGGTCGCGCGGGCGCCGGCGTGCTGCCCATCCGTGGGCATTCCAACGTGCAGGGCATCGGATCCGTGGGGGTGACGCCACGCTTGCGCGACGCCATCTTTGATCGCTTGCAAGGACATTTCGGCGTCGAACTGCCCACTACGGTCGGGCTGGACACCTTGGGCTGTATGGAAGGCGCCGCCAATGGCCAACTGAAACTAGGTTTCTGCCTGGGCGGCAACCTCTACGGCTCCAACCCCGATGCGCATTTCGCCGTGCGGGCGCTAGCCGGTCTCGAAATGGTGTGCTATCTCAACACCACTCTCAATACCGGCCATGCGCATGGTTTGGCGAAAGAGACGTTGATTCTGCCCGTACTCGCCAGAGATGAGGAGCCGCAGCCCACCACGCAAGAGTCGATGTTCAACCACGTGCGCTACAGCGACGGCGGCCCAGCTCGCCACCCGGGACCAAAGAGCGAAGTGGAAGTCGTTTCGACCATCGCTGATCGCGTGCTTGCCAGCAATGGGCCGATCGATTGGCGCGGCCTGGCAGATCATCGCCGCATCCGCGAAGCGATTGCCAAGATCATCCCCGGCTTCGAAAAAATTGGCGAGATCGATCAGACTCGCGGCGAGTTTCAAATCGCGGGGCGCACCTTTCATCAGCCGCGGTTTTCCACACCCTCAGGGCGAGCTCGTCTGCACACGCATCCACTGCCAGAACTTGCTGGTGGCCCTGGCCAACTGCGACTGATGACCGTTCGCAGCGAAGGGCAATTCAATACCGTCGTCTACGAAGATTACGACCTGTATCGTGCACAGGATCGCCGCGACGTCATTCTGCTCCATCCCGACGATCTTCGCGCGCTTGGTTTGGCCCACAACCAACGAGTCTCCGTACGATCCGCCATCGGTGTGTTGGAAAACATCTTGGCGCGTGAATTCCCCGAGATCAAAGCCGGCAACGCCTTGATGTATTATCCCGAGGCGAATGCGCTGGTCCCGCGCAGTGTTGACCCGGCGTCGCGCACTCCCGCGTTCAAATGCGTGCTCGTCACCATCGAACCGCAGCATCAACCGTCCGCCGCGCGAGGGAAGCCAGCAACCGCCGCGGTCTAGAGCGCTGGCCACGTCCAGTCGCGACTCACAGTCTTGGTGATAAACCGAGGCGCGCGCAGAAAACCGGCGACTCGCTTTCGCAAGCCGCCGGTCTGCCCAGCCGATTCAAGTTCATTTGAGCTTACGGGGTGGGGGCAGGCGCCGCGGGCGGGGAGGTGGTCGTCACTTGGGCCGGATTGGTGGTCTCCCAAGCACTGGCCGTCCACAGTTCTTCAGTCCGCTGGGCATCGGCATAGAACTGATCCAGTTCGGCGCGGAAGCGGGCCGGAGTGACACCGCTGTTCTCAAAGGCGCGGCCCAGGTATAGGGAGCCGTTGAGCATGTAGAAGTGCGACGGTCCGATCAGATTGTTCGCTTCCAATATCTTTACGAACTTGTCGGCAGACACGTTGCTTGCATCCTTGATCTCTCGCATGTAGCTGAACAACCACACCTTGTTGGCGTAAGTGTCGATCAACACGTTGCTGTACAAGTACCAACCGCTGCGGACCATAGTGAGCTTGAACTTGTTGTCGGCGATTTTCTCCACCTGGTCGTAGCCAAGCGACTGTAAAAAGCTCATCATGTTGTCGTTCGTCAGCACACCGGCACTGCTCGGAGCCGTGCCCGAGTTGACCTGCGGTTGGCTGTTGACCGCCGGCGGCGCCGAAGCGACCGGTTGCTGATTGGGGTTCGCCACGGGATCGACCGGCTGAGTCGGCGCCTGGGCGACCTGTGTGTTGCTGTTAGTCGGAGTTTGCTGTGTCGTACTGGCCTGCGCGGTTTGCAGTTGATTCAGGTTCTGAATCAACGAGTTGATGATTGCTTGCGAGTCTTGGGCGGGCGGATCGGCCGCGACGACATGCGTGGCGGCGCCAATTCCCAGGGCAGCGGCGGTTGCCAAGGCGAAGAACTTTTTGGACACGGTCATGACTGGGTCTCCCATTCGGCGGAGGTGTGTTTGTCGTTCGGAGGGTCAACGTTTGACGTCCGTTCGACTGCTGTTCACCGGCAGATACGGGCCGACCCGGCCAGTCCTGACAGCATCGCCTGGAATTTTTTTGGCGACCGCCGAATCAGGGGGCTTGCAGCAGCGCTCGACCTTCGGGGCGCTCGCGAAATGCGGAAAAAGCCGCCTCTTTGAGCTGTTCTTCGCTCAATTTGCCCTGTTGCCGCAACCCTTCCAGCAGCACCGCTGTGCGCGACGCCCAGCGACTCTCCAGGTCGGCTGCAGCCTGATTCCCCTTGGATCCCTTGAGCCCCGTGGCCAGTGGAATGCACTGCGCCAAGAGTTGCGCCGCCGCGAACGACTCGTCAGCCCCGCCGGTGAGCGCGGCCAATTGCTCCGCGGCATCGGCCGCTTGCTCAGGGTCGCCGTTCTCGAGCGCCGTCGCGCCCAACTGCCGGAGAATTCTTCGCAAAGTGGTGGTGGTTGCCAACGTCGTTGCTCGCGCCTGTACCCGCTGCGCCAGCGCCAACGCATCGGCTAGCTGGCGCTGTGCCTCGCCATGGCGCTGGCGCTCCGTCAACAGTTCCGACAAGGTCAGCAGCGCCACCGCTTGCGCTTCCGCCGCCGCCAGATTGTCGGGCGCCTCGGCAACCAGACTCTCTCCCAACCGCGCTGCCGCCAGGCTCAATTCTTGCGCATCCTGCTCGCGCTCTTGCTCTCTGGCCAATTGCGACTGTCGCTGAAGTGTCGACATTAGCCCTAACCGGTTTGTCATCGTTCCCGATTTCGCGATCAGTTGATCGAACTCCGATTTCGACCGAGCAAGCTGCCGCTCCGCATCATCCAACTCGCGGCGCGCGATCAACGCTCCGCCCAAGTTCGACAGCGAGTCGGCCAGTCCTCGCCGATACTGCAGTATGCCGGGGTACTGTTCCACGAGCGTCTCAAAGCCGGTGACCGCCGCTCGGCACATCGCGGCGGATGTTTCACTCTCCTCATTTCCAATGAGGATGGCGCCGAGGTTGTTCGCCAAAGAGGCGCGGATATAGCGAGATTCAGGTGTCGCGGCAAGCGGCTGGGTGACGTCGAGCGCGCGGCGCAGTCGTTCCTCGGCGAGAGTACGTTCCCCTCGGCGGCGATCGATGTCGGCTAGATTGCTGAGCGTCGCCGCTAGTTCCAAGGGATAGTCGGCGTTGGTCGGCTGCGCGGCTACCAGCTTCTCGCGAACGGTCAGCGCAGCTTGCAATGCGGCGACTGCTTTCTCTGTTTCTCCCGCCGCTAGCCGCGCTAATCCCAGATTGTTTTGCGCGGCTGCCCGACCTTGTTGTAGTCGATTCTTGTCCGGCGACTCGGCCGCCAGCTTCTCCCAAAGCGATGCGGACTCCTCCAATGCGCCAATTGCTGCCGCCGCTTGTCCGCGCGCTGCATACAGATTGCCAAGATTATTCCACGTTACCGCCAGTTCACGGCGATTGCGTGGCGCCGGATCAGTTTCAATCAGCGCGGCGAAATCAGCGGCGGATTGGCGATACGCGTCCTTGGCGCGCTGGGTCTGTCCCAGCAGTTGGTACAGGTCGGCGGCCTGTCGCTGCGCGCGAGCGGTCTGCCACGCCAGATCAGGATCGTCGGGATTGGCAAGTTGCAGCTTCTGGCACAGGTCGAGCGCCGTTTCCAGCAGGTTACGCCGCAGCCCCTCGGTCTGCGGAATTGGGCTGAGTCCTTCCACGCTGACGCGGTTAATAAGCTGGTCGATCGCGTTCTGCGCTTGCTCCAGGTTGCTCTTTGCCCGGCGATAATTGGCGTTCACGCGAATCTGGTACCATGTCGCGACTGCGATCAGCATCGCAGAGGCTAGCAGTACCACTCCGGCCAGCGACGCAATCGCCGGTCGTCGTCGGGCCCACTTCACCGCGCGTTCGAGCGCGCCGACCGGTCGGGCGTGTATCGGCTCGCCAGCCAAAAATCGCGACAAGTCGTCGGCCAATGCCTCGGCGCTGGCATAGCGTCGATGCGGCAGTTTCTCCAAACATTTCAGGCAGATCGTCTCCAGATCGATTGGCACATTGGGCCGCAAATGGCGCAGCGGCGGGGGATCTTTCGTCCACACCTGTTCGAGCGTCTCGCGCGGCGTGGAGCCGACAAAGGGCACTCGCCCGGCCAACATTTCATAAAGAATCACGCCGAGGCCGTACACGTCCGACTCGGGCCCGATTTCGTTCGCCGCGCCGCTCCCCCAGGCTTGCTCGGGGGCCATGTATCCCGCGGTGCCAACCATCATGTAGCTGTCGGCGGCGCTTGTGTCGCCGGCCAGTTTAGCCAGGCCAAAGTCGCTGATCTTTGGCACGCCGTCTGTGGTAACCAGCACATTGTGCGGCTTGAGGTCGCGATGAATGATGCCCCGCAAGTGTGCCGCGTGGACCGCACGCGCCAAGTGCGCGACCATCGTCGCGGCTTCGCGCGGCGGCTGCGCGCGACCGCCGATTTTGTGCGCCAGCGTCCCCCCCTCGACAAACTCCAGCGACAGGTACCGCAGTCCTTGCTGTTGCCCCACGTCGAAGATTTGCACGATGTTGGCGTGCTGCAGCCGCGCGACTGCCTCCCCCTCGATCTGAAAGCGCATCAACTCATCGCTCGACGCTAGCGCGCCCGAGCGAATCATCTTGATCGCCACCAACCGCCGCAGCGCCAGGTGTTCGGCCTTGTAGACGACCCCCATTCCCCCTTCGCCCAATCGCTCCAACAGTCGATATCCGGAGATTTCTGGCGGAATGGCTTCACCCGGTTCGGTTTGTGCCGCCCGATGAGTGGCTGCCCCGTCGGGCCGCAAGGTGGTGGCGTTTGCCCCATCGTCAGGCGCACCGCTCATCGCCGCTGCCGTGCCCCCCGCGCCAGCAAGTAGTGCCGTTTCGTCGCTGTGTCGATCGGAAGTCATGGCCAAGACTCGTTCTGTGGATGCTGCGCGCCTGTCCGCCCCCTGTTGATACGGCTGGTCCCCGTAGCCTCTGACATTTTCTGATAGCGGCCAGCAAGAAAATCGTGCCAACCCCTCATTGGGGCGAGTACATTATGAACTCAATCGCTCCGCATTGCTCCTCCCCAATCGCTTCCGATACACGCGTTTCCGACCCATGTCGACGACACGGCAAACCCTGCTCGAGCGAGTTCGTGATTCGGCGAACAACGACGCCTGGGGAGAGTTCTTCGCTGTCTACGAGCCTCTGCTGTTGAGTTACGTCAAAAGCTCCAGTCGCCGCCGTGGTCTCGGCTACGGCGACGCCGAGGCCCAAGAGGTTGTCCAAGACATCTTCATTAAACTCTACCGCACGCTGCCGGGCTTTCGGCTCGATCACGCCCGTGGCCGCTTTCGCACCTGGCTATGGCGAATCACGACCAATGCCATTCTGGATCGCGTCCCCGGCCGCAAGGCATTCGCCAGCGGACAGGCCGGCGAAAGCGATCTTGGCAAGTCCACGCCTTCCAAGCGGCCCAAAGTGCATGATGAAGGCCAGGTCGACCTGCGCCAGATCGCCGCCGCCAGCGAAGAGGACGACGATTGGATCACCGCCTACCGGCAAGCGATCCTCAATCGTGTGCTCGAGGAAATTCGCGCCGAGATTGAGGCCACTAACCCCAACAAGTGGGCCTCATTCGAGCGGCACGGACTGCTGGGCAAACCGGCCGCGGAGGTCGCAGCCGAACTTGGCGTCAACGCCAATCTGGTCTATCAAAACTCCGCGCGGGTGCTGAAAGAAGTGCGTAGTCGTTGCCTGGAACAGTACGAGGAGGCGGTAGCCGAATGAACGCTGACTGTCTCAACGAGTCCGATCTCTTGGCGCTGGCCAGCGACGATGTTGCCCCGGCTGAGCTGCGGGCTCACGTCGATCAATGCTCCGATTGTCAGCGCGCGCTGGCCGCGCTCAAGGCGGAGGTCTCCACCCTGCGATTGGTGCTGCCGGCTGGCAGGCCGGTTGCGACGAGCGGTTCTGGCGCCGGTCGCCCCGCGTTCATTGGCCGCTACTTCATCGCTGGAGTGCTGCGAGACGACGACTGGCACATCGTGTATCGCGGCGCGCACGCCGTGCTGTTTCAAGAGGTATCGGTCGCGCTCTCCAAGGCGCAATTCGACGACGACCCCAAATTGCTATCGCAGGCGGCGCGAGCGCTGGTGCAGTTCAACCATCCGGCGGTTGAACGTGTGCTCGATTTCGATTTCTTCGGTCGACAGCCCTTCGTCGTCGAGGCGTTTGTTCCCGCCACAATGCAAGGAGAATTGAAGAACGAGAATCGCAACCAACGAACTTGCGCGCAATACATACTGCACTATGCCGATGCAGCCCTAGCGATCGAAGCGGCCGGCCTGTCGCCACTCGATTGGGCGCTTGTCGAGCCAGTTTTCGTCGCCGGCCAATTGCGCCTCACCCGTCTTGGTGAAACATGGCTCAGGCCTCGAATCGCGCCCGATTTGCCGACAAACACTCCACTGGCCACTATTCAGCAGTTTGCGCGATTGCAGGCCGCCAGTCCCAAGCTGATTGCCGTGGTCGACGCCGCCCAAGATCTGGCAGAACTCAGGCGCCGGTTGGCGCGATTCACGCGCCCCTTCCCGCGCAATCTGCTGCCGTGAAACAACAAAGGCCCACCCCATCTGCATTCGATGAAGTGGGCCGGTTGGTTGATCGGGGCCTCAGTCGTCGCTTTAGTTCTGCGGGGCGGGCGCCGGCGCGTCGGGCGGTTGGTTCACTGCCACCTCGATTGCCTCGGGGCTGGCGTATCGTAGATTCATCACTGCCAGCAACTTGCCAAGGGAAAAGTTGCTGGCCTCCGCAAGGTCTTGTTGAATCTCTTCGCCAAAGCCAGTGCCCGCGCTGCCAATCGAACTGCCGGCCGCGCGGGGCCCACTGTCCGCCGCGTAGAACGCCACGGTGATGTAGCCCAATTGCTCTGTGAAGTTCTGTCGCGCTGCGACCGACTCTTCCCCGTCCACCACCGTGAATCGCCGCATCTTGCCTTGAGTACCAGTTTCGGTCACGAATCCGCGCACTGAGAATCGCTTGGACACCGCCGGATCAAGCAGCCACCAGCGAGCTTCTTCCAGGTCCACTCGTTTCGCCACCGCGTAGGTTTTCACTCCCTTTTCGCCGGTTTCGGCCTCCGGCAGCGTGTTCAAGCCGTCGACCAACAGTCGCATGATCACCGGGTATTCGTAGCGGGTCTCAACTTCCAATTCATACACTTCCCCCTTCTTTACCGGGATCAGATAATCGTTGCCGTGAAACTTCCCCTTGCGTTCTTTTCCGCCAACCATGAACTTCACCCGAAACGGCGTGTTTGGATCGGCAAGTGGATGCTCCTGCTTCGACTTCTTGTCCAGGTCGTACACTATCTGCTCCGCCTGCGTGCGCTCCTCCTGCTGCTGGTTGTCTGGCGACGGGGCAAGCTCTTCCTGTTGCTCATGGATGATATTCGCGCTGTGCCCTAGCTCAGCCCATTGGCTTGGCGTCAGCATGGCCACGCCGCCGGCCGAGGCGATGATCGAGCCATCCTGCGTGTTCACCACGCGACATTGCAGCGTGATCTCTCGGCCATTGCGGTTGCGGAGCATCCCCAACGCGGTGGCGGGTAGGTCGCCGAGCGTCCTGGAAAGGTCTTGCATCGCCTTATCCGACCCAAGATCGGCCACCTGGAACTTGCGCTCCTTGAGCACTGCTTGCAGTCGCCGCTGATCGATCACGCTGAAGGCGCCACGTCCGCGCTGAATCAACAATTGCTCCAGATCCGAGGCGCAGCGCTTGCCCAACATGCCAAAATTAGCGCCCAACACCTCGCCCAAACTCGTCTCGGTGGTGAAGTCGAAAACCGCCACCTTCTCCAGCTTCTGGTCCTCGATCGCCCAAGAAAGCTGGTCGGCGATGTCGGACAACATTTGTTTGAGCGACAACGCGCTGAGCCGCAGCACCACGGGCGAACCCGGCGTCGATCGTAAAATGCGCACCGGCGTCTGCACGCGATTGAACTTCTCCTTCGCCACATGCGTCACGTTGCGATGCACGTATTTGTTCAGTTCGTCAATATCCACTTCGCTGTCGCCGTTCTCGTCGGCGTGCCCCTTCAATCCTTGATTGAGCCAGTAAGTGAACAGCGATTGCTCTTTCTCCTCCCACAACTGGCTCTTTTCCTCCGCGGCGCTGCTGGCCAGCGTCACCACTCCCGCAATATCGCGGAATGGCTCGCCCAGGTCCTTCGACGGCACGCTCTTCTCGCTGGCGCCCTTCTCCGAGCCCGCGTGGCAGGCATCGAGCACCAGCAGCTTTAACTTAGCTGGGCAGGCGGCCAATTGATCGCGCAGCCAAGACACCGGCACTCCCGTCTCGGCGGGACGTTCGGCGTCAAAATCTAGCGTGCACAAATAGAGGCTGCCATCGGGGTCGCGATAGCCGTGGCCGCTGAAAAACACCAGCACCTGATCGTCAGCCTTGAGCTCGCTGAATTTCTGTTCCAGCGAGCGCATAACCGTCGCGCGGACTGGTCCTTCCGTTGGAAACTGGGCGTTATCAACAACTAGAGTCACGTTGTAGGCGGAGTAACCGCCGCGTTCATTGAGCGTCTTCGCCAATTGTGTGCAGTCGTTCACGCAAAAGCGCAACTCGGGAAAGTTCTGGTACCGCTCGCAGCCGATCAAGATTGCGTGTAGGTGCGCGTCTTCGCGTGGTGGATCGTTGTTGGGGTTGTATTCCGGATACGGTAGCGAGGTTTGGCCGCAGGCAACCGTGGCCGTGGCCAGCGCTAACACGGTGGCGCCGAGACTGGTAAGCAGCCGCCCAAAGCGTTTGGTAAAGATTTGAGACATAACTGTGCCTTTTTCGTTATGAGTTCAAGCTGGCGACCGATAACTAGCCCTGTTCGTCGCGAACCACGGCGGATCACGGCGGGCCGACGAGCACCAGCGACGCCCAGTAATACGGCGACTCCCAGCGTTTCTGACTCCGAATCCAACGTTTTGCATCGCGCAGCGCCAAATCATAGTCGTGCGGCCGCTGTTCCACCGCCGATTTGGCCAGTGCGCCGCAGTAATAGCTCACCAGGCTGGCCGCTGCCTCGTCGTCGACCACCCAGTTGCTGGCCACCACGCGCCGCGCTCCAGACACCAAGAACCCCCGCGAAAGCGCCCACACCCCTTCCCCTTGTTGCTGTGGACCGAAATTCGTCTGGCACGCGCTCAAGATCGCCAACTCGCACCCCCGCAGGTCCAGTTCGTACAACTCCCCCAAAGTCAACATGCCATCGTCCGACGGATCGAACTCTCCTTCCGCCGGACGCGCCAAAGCCAAAGCGCCGAACACGTTGCCATACGACTGGTCGGCAAAACCGTGACACGCCAGATGCAGGATGCGCCGCCCCGGGCCATACTCTCGCAAGTATCCTTCGGTCGCTTCCGCGCCGCGCAATTGCACCGCCGTCATGCCCGACTTCTGGAACACCTCGCTCACCCATTGCGACTCGACTCCGGAATGCGGAAGCGGCGTCAACCGATTGCGCAGCAGCACTGCCCGCGACGCTTCTTCGGCAGTGATATCGGCCCCCTCCGCTGCGTAGGACGGATCCCCCAGCGTCAGCACCGGCTCCCATTCGGCCTCCAGGTCCACGGCTGGTCGAATCCGCAATGCGTCGAGCACCGTCACGCTGGGTGCGTACGAAATCGGCGGCCCCACGTCGAGCAAATACTTTGGCGTCCCCCCTGGCGCCGTCACCAGCGCTTCGAACGGCAGTAGCGACAGAGGTCCGCTCGGCGCCACGATTAGTCGTTCAATCTCGCCAGCTACAATTGATTGGCGCTCCGCATCGCCGATCAATACTCCCCACAGCGCCGACAAATAGGGCACGGCCCCCACTGCTGTCTTGGGCCTGGCCAGTGCCTGCATCACGCCGTTATCGGAAAGTAGTATTTGCTGCACGCGATCATAGTTTAGTGGTCCCGCCTCCACGCCCAGCGATTGCGCTGCGGCGTCGTCGAGCGACAACGCGTCGAGCCGGGCCGAGTTGGCGCGGGCCGTGAGCAGATAGCCGGCATCGCTGCCAATGTGGTACACCAAGAGCAGCGTCTTCGGCCCCAGCAATTTGCGTTGCACGTCGCGCAGCGAGAGCGGTTCGGACAGCCGCGCGCTGTCTGCTAGTTTGTTGCGATATACCTCGCTCGATGTTCGCGCATCGCGATAATTGCGATACAGCGATTCTTGGGTCCGCTGAATGGCCGCCCCGATTCTGGTTCGCTCCGCCGCAGTTTCGTCGTTCGCAGGCTGCTTGAGCACCGCCGCTAATTGGGCTTCGAGAGACCTCAATTGCTCGCGCAATTGATCCGCCGCTTCGCGCATTTGTTGCTGGCTACTGCCGGTTTGCCCGGCGGTCAGGTCGGCGCCCAAGAGGCCAATTTCGTCGAGCAGCGACCGCGAGCGCGATCTTTCAATCGCATTAAGCGCGAGTTCGAGGTCTCCCAATTCCGACTGCCACTCGACCATCAAATCGAACACACTGGAGAACCGAGCGAAAAAACTTGCCCGCTCTAGCTCCCCGCCGGAGGTTTGCTCGCGCTGTTGTTCGGCCAATTCCATGGCGTGTTGTAAGTCGCGCACTGCGTCAGGGCGTTGATCGAGCGTCCAATGACACTTCCCGCGGAGCGAATAGATGGTAAAGGCGTCGTGCGCGGACACAGCCGCCTGCCGCGTGATATCCACCGCGCGATCCAGCGTGGCGAGCGCCTCGGAGGCGCGGTCTCCCTCCAGTTGAAACCAGGCCAGATCGTATAGCGAACTTGCCAGCCGCGGATGCGCCTGTCCGAGCGTCTGCTCGAAAATCGTCAGGCTTTGTTTCGACAGCGCTTCGGCCTCGATTGGTTGTCCTTGGTTATAGCGCAGATCGGCTAATCGAGCCAAGCATCCGGCAACATCGGGATGCGTCTCGCCGTGCGCTTGGCGGTAGATCGCCAGCGCTTGCACGAAGTATTTTTCCGCCGCGTCGTTGTGCCCCAGTTCGCTCTGCAAGTTGGCCAGGTTCTCGAGACTGCCCGCCACCAGAGGATCATCGGCAGCAAGTTTGGCCTGCCGGATCGCCAGCGCTTGCTCATACAGCGGCAACGCCTCCTCGACGCGCCGTTGCGTACGCAACACGACTCCCAGGTTGTTGAGGGCCTCGGCAATCAGCGGATCGTCTTCGGGCAGGTTTTCCTGTCGCAACTCCAGCGCTCGTCGAAAAAGGGGATGCGCCAGTTGGTAGCGGCTCTGCTGAAAATAGACCCCCGCCAGGTTGGTGCAGGCCAACGCGATAGACAATGAATCGGGCTCGTCCTGCGCCTCGCGGATCTCGAGCGAGCGCCGATAAAGCGGCTCGGCTTCGGCGTAGCGTCCTTGCTCGTACCAGGAACCGGCCAGGCCATTGAGGCAAGTTGCGGTGTCGATGTGATCGTCGCCCAGTTCATTCTCGGCGATCGACAGCGCCGCGCGATACCACTTTTCTGATTCGGCGAATTGGAGTTTGTCTTCTAGCAGATCGGCCAAGCAGCGCATCATCCCGGACGTCCTTGCCGGATCGGGTTCTTCCACCGCGCTTTGCTGTTCGATCGCCTGGCGATATTTTTCTTCCGCCTCCTCCATGCGGCGCAGTTGTTCTAGCGTAAGCCCTTCGTCGCGCAACGACTTGGCCAATTCCGCGCGGCAACTGTCCGACTGCTTTTCGTAGCCGGCGCGCGCCTTTCCATATAGTTGCAGGGCCACATCATATTGGCCCTCGAAGTAGCGCGCGTCGGCCAATTCGCTCAGAATATTCAGAGTGCTGGGGTGCTCGGCGCCCAAGACCTGGGCGCGAATCTGAAAACACTGCTGAAAATTCTGCGCTGCCTTGGCATTGTCGTCCGCTTTGTACCAACACCAGGCGATATCGCGATAACTGGTCGCCGTTGTCAAATCCTGCTTTCCCAGCAGGCGTTCGCGGATCTGCAATGTCCGTTCATACGCTTCGATCGCCGGCAGGTACTTGGCCTGATAGTAGCGCGCATCGCCTAATCCCGAATAGGCATCGGCGGTCACCGTTTGCCAATAGGAGTTGGCCGCGTGATGCAACTGCACGCCGCGCAGATAGAATTCTTCCGCGTTGTCGTACACCTCGTGTTGCGCGTAGAGCGCGCCAATCAGGTCGTAGTAGCCAGCCAACTTTTCTGGTTGTCCGGCCAGCACTCGATCGGCGGTGCGCACCAGGTGGTGCGCTTGCCGTTCGACATCCACCCATTGTTTAGCCGCCAACAGGCGACTGAATTCATCCAGTTCGGTTTTCAGGTTGTCGGTGGTTTGCGCGCGGGCCGCCAGCGGCGAGACGAGCGCCCAGATGACAAGCCCCCAAGTGCGCGTCGCTTTCTGATAGCGCATGGTCGATACGCCCATTTCGAAATCACGGCTTGAGGAACACCGGACGCGAGCAACTGTTTGTGAGGAACGCGTGATGCGGTTTCACTCGTTCGCTGCTTCCTTCCTGCTCCAGCGCCTGATTGACCATCTCAAAGTACTTGGGAAACTCGCGCTCGCAGTACGCGTGACAGTCTTCCAACTTCACCGGCCCCTTGATGTCCACCAAGCTCTTTAAGAGATAGCCTGTGAGCAGACCAAACTCCCCCGAGTAATGCTCCATCGCAAGCTCATCGGTCATCGCCGCAGATAGCATTGCCTGATCTTGAGCGCCAATGTCCTTGAGTCGCGTCAACTCGCCTTCCAAAAAATCGAATCCAGCGCCGCCCCGCGTGGGGAGTCCTTTTTCCGCCGTCGCGAAGCCGCCACTGTGGCAGGTGTCAAGGATCACCACGACCTGACGGCCATTCAAATTCTGCAGCCAGCGGCCAAACAGATCGTCTGATATGCCAGTAGCCCGCACCAGCGCGTCCCACTCCTTGTTGGGATTCTGCCGGGCGAGTTGCAGCAACTCCGCGGCGCGCTGCGCGGTGGGGCCATCAAGTTGTCCCTCGCTTGTCAGCAGTTCTTCCAATATGAGCGGATTGACCAGGTCATACGGCACCAGCACCTCGTCCTGCTGATCGCGCGTTTCGTCGCCATTGTCATCGGCAATCTGGCTACCGTGCCCCGAGTAGTGAATGATCACCGTGTCTCCCGGCTTGGACACCGACGGCAACCAGCGAGTAATCACTTCTTCAACGGTGGCGCGCGTCACTTGCTCGTTCATGAAGATTCTCGCTTGATTCAGCCCGCCTATTTCGCGCAGAATCGTGCCCAGCGCTTGAGCGTCCTTCGCGGCCGCCCGCAGGTTGAGGCCGCGTTCCTTGCCACGTTTTTTGGTCCCCGCGCGTTGTTGCGCGTCGAATTGATGTTCCGAAACCCCAAAGAAGACGCCGATCCGCTTGGCCCCTTGGGGCGCTGGCGCGGCGCTAGCGGCGTAGGTGTAGAGCTCCAGGTCGACTTCGGCCCAATCGCTCGGTTGCATCTGCGCGATCTGTCCCGCGGCGTCTTTGAGTTGCCTCTTTGTGATTGGGTTAAAGTTCTTGGCGCGCGTCGTTGGCTCCGCTAGCTCGTCCACCGGGACTTTGCAGGCCACAACCTTTACTACCTCCTTGCCGAACGGCGGTCCCACCTTCCAGCGAAACAAATCGTCGCTGGCGGGAATCACCACCTCTTGTTTGGCGACAATCTTGTTTTGCTGTTGAATCTTGTTCGGGAAGATTTGAAACACCTCGCCATCGGCCTGCTGGTACAACACATACAGATACGCGTCGATCTCGCAGCGCACGCGCACCGACAAGCTATCGCCCTCGCGAAAATCGTTTGTCGGACGCGTCAATTCGGCATGTACAAAAAACGCCGGCTGCTGATTTTGTGCCGTCGCCTGAAGGTCCGGTGCGCCGGTCGGCGCTGGCTGTTGCGCTGGCGCGGTGGACGGGTCGGCCGTTGGCGCCTCGGGCGCCGGTGCTTCGTCCTGCGCGCCTTGCCCTCCGCCGGCGGGCGGCGCGGCAGGCGGCTGTGCCCAACTAAACGGCGCCTTCAAAAGGGCGATCGAAAGCACTGTGAGGCCAATTGCCCCGCTCAAGAGAAGATCACGCGAAATAAGTCTCATGGTCCACAAGCCCTTCTTATGAGGGGTTTACCTAATAGGATAGAAGCCGCAATTGGTACGTGCCACTATTGGGCAGCTAGACCATTTACGGACAATGGCCGGCAATCCTTACAATCGCCCGCAAGCCGGAAAAACCGGCTCAATCGTGGGTATCCGTGCCAATATCGCGAGTCGATAGCAATCGAGAGACCAAACTGCGTAGCACGAGCAAACTTCACAAAGCCAAACTCACCCCCTTGAGGAGTCGACGCCGGCAAAAGCCACCGGCAGCCGAAGCGCCAGTTGCAGTCTTCCCAGATACTCGGAGCGTCGAATGGTCTTGGCGCCAAACCGCGCCGTATGGGCATTGAGTTGCTGGATGTCGATTAGGCCAAAGCCCTGATCTCGCAAGTGCCGAACCAAGGCAACTAAGGCGACTTTCGAGGCGTCGGTCTCGCGATGAAACATCGACTCAGCGGAGAACATCCCGCCAATGGCGACCCCATAGACCCCGCCTACCAATTGGTCTTCGCGAAAAACCTCCACGCTATGCGCGTGTCCCAATTTATGAAGATGCTCGTAGGCTAGACGCAAGGGGCGCGTGATCCAAGTGTGCCGCGCGCGGCATTGCGCGGTAGCGCAACCGCCGATCACTTGTGAGAACTCCTGGTTCATTGTGACGCGAAATCGCCCACTGCGAATTGTCCGCTCAAGCCGGCGCGGTACGTGCAGTTCCGCCGGCTCTAGAATTGCGCGAGGGTCAGGCGACCACCACGCCAGCACCGTGCCGCTTGGCCAGGGAAAGATGCCGTGTGTGTACGCGTCGATCAGCCAATCCGCGCTCAGGCTGCCGCCGATCAGCAACAGGCCATCACTACCGGCCGAAGCCGCCGGCGGAAAATATCGTGACGGTCCAGTGCGAATCATCGCGGCGCGGTGTTGGAGGGCAGTGCGAGCTTGCGATTTCAAAGTGTAGAGGCCATTTCCGCTGAAACCAAGTTGCCCGTTTGCTACTCGCGCAGTTGACTGCCATCTATACTAGCAGCACGGAAAGCTCGGGCGTTTGGTTGGCTGATGCAGGTTGGGATCCATGGCTGGTAATGCGTACGACCCGTTTCGCGACCCTCCGCCAACCCGCTTTGGCTGCTCGGGGTTGTTGTTCTTGCTGACACTATTAGTGCTGGCGATTGCCTCTCCGTACCTTACCCAACAAATCATGTATCGCGCCACGCTCGGACGTCAGCAGGCCGATGTCGAAGTTGCCCGCAAAGCCATTGGGGAATTCAAAAACACCACCGAGTCATTTCGATTGGTTGCGCAAAGCATTGGTCCCAGCGTGGTGCACATTGATACCGAGCAAATCATCCGCGGCGCGCGACCCATCGGCGATGAAATGGCCTATTTCTTCGCGCCGCGCCGCCTCAGCGGCCAGGGTTCTGGGGTGATCATCGACAAGTCAGGCTATATCCTCACCAACTTTCATGTCATCGCTCAGACCAGCGGGCTGCGTGTGCGTCTCAGTGATGGGCGCGAAATTCGCGAAGTCACTATCATAGGCACCGATGCCGCCACCGATCTGGCCGTGCTCAAGATCGATGCCGACAGCTTGATCCCCGCCGTCTGGGGAGACAGCGACCAGGTGCAAGTCGGCGACTGGGTGCTCGCCATCGGCAATCCCTACGGACTCGACCGTACGGTCACTGCGGGCATCATCAGCGCCAAAGGCCGCCACGGCATCGGGCAAAACCTCTATCAAGACTTTCTGCAAACCGACGCCGCAGTGAACCCTGGCAACAGCGGCGGCCCCTTGGTGAATCTCGCCGGCGAGATTGTGGGCATTAACACCGCCATTGTAGGGGAAGCGTATCAAGGGATCAGCTTCGCTATCCCAAGTCGCATGGCGCGAGAAGTGTTTGATCAGTTGCGCAAATCGGGCAGCGTGGCGCGTGGCTGGCTGGGCGTCCAGCCACAAGATCTGACGCCCGAGTTAGCCGACCAGCTTGGCGTACGCGGGACAACTGGCGCGGTCATTGCCCGCGTCGTCCCAGATTCGCCCGCCGATCAGGCAGGACTCAAGGATGGCGATGTCATCATTAAGTGGGACGGCGCGCCGGTGCGAGACGCCAGCGACCTAACCCTCAAGGTGGCCGGCACGGCGATCCACACCAGCGTCACCGCGCTGATCATCCGCGGTCGCGAGGAACAGAAGGTCGAAATCAAAGTTGGCACCCGGCCCACGCAACTACCACAGCTCAAATAGCGCACCGCTGGGCGGAAAGTCAAGCCGATTTTTATCGTGCTAGCGCCGCAATTTATTCAACGTGGTAGCTTGTGTTGGCCGCCGCATCATGCGCGCTTGACCCATTTTTCCGGCACTCTTATAATCCGCGCGTCTTACGGCATCGGCTCCTCCGATGCCCCCGGAACAGGTCGACCCACGGAGGGGTGCTTATCGCGCGGGCTCGCTGTCCCTTCTACGAGCCGCTCGTACATCCTTCTCAATTCTCGGAGCAGTCGGTGTCACACGACTATTCGTTTGATGCCAAGGACGCAGTGCGCCGTGCGGTCGACATTGTCGATCTTGTCGGGCAATATCTGCAATTGCGCCGCAGTGGTCGCAACTACGTCGCGCTCTGCCCCTGGCATGACGATTCTCGCCCCAGCCTACAAGTGAATCCCGAGCGGCAATCGTTCAAATGCTGGGTTTGCGATATCGGAGGCGACGCCTTCAGCTTCATCATGAAGATGGAGAATGTCCCGTTTCCCGAAGCGCTGCAGCTCTTGGCCGATCGTGCTGGCATCACGCTTCCCAAACGCGGCGCCATGCCCGGTGCGCCAGCCGAAGAACAAGACACTAAGCGGCGCCTCTACCAAGTGATGGCCTGGGCTGCCGAGCAATATCATCGATATCTCTTGGAATCTCCCGAAGCGGCCGCGGCCAGGGCTTACCTCGAAGAGCGCGGAATCCAGCCCGAAAGTATCCGTAAATATCAACTCGGATTCGCTCCCGATCGTTGGAGCTGGCTGCTCGATCGCGCATCGGCCAACTCGGTGCAGCACAAATATTTGGAAGCGGTCGGGTTGGCGGTGCGCCGCGACGGCGCCAGCGGTTTTTACGATCGGTTCCGTGGTCGAGTCCTGTTCACCATTCGCGATCCTCAAGGGCGCCCCGTGGCGCTCGGCGGCAGGATCTTGCCCGAATTCGCCGAAAATGCGCCCGCCAAATACATCAACTCTCCCGAGACCCCCCTGTTTTCCAAAAGCAGTTTGGTTTACGGACTCGACGTGGCTCGCGACGCGATCGCGAAATCGAAGCGTGTGCTGGTGATGGAGGGCTATACCGACACGATCGTGGCCCATCAATGCGGTTTTGCCAATACGGTGGCCGTGTTGGGCACGGCGCTCGGCGAGCGGCACATTCGCCTGCTCCGGCGTTATGCGGAAGAAATCGTGCTAGTGCTCGACGGCGACGAAGCCGGCCAACGCCGCACCAACGAAGTGCTAGAGCTTTTTGTCGCCAACGAAGTGAATGTGCGAGTTTTGGCCTTGCCTCAATCGCTCGATCCATGCGATTTTCTACAGCAGCGCGGCGCGGAGCCTTTTAGCGAACTGCTGGAGAGGGCCGCCGACGCGCTGGAACATCAACTTTCGCACGTTACGCGACTCGGCGCCGCGCGCGGGGCGCATGCGGCCCACCAAGCTGTGGAGGAAATCCTGGGCACACTTGCAAAAGCACCGCGATTGACCAGCAACAGCGCGACCGCCCGGCGGCTGCGTGAAGAACAAGTGGTTCATCGCTTGGCGCGCGTCTTCGAATTGCCAGAAGACGTTTTGCGACAGCGCTTGGCCACGCTCCGCGGCGCTGGCCATGCGTCATCGCGGCTGACGAAGACCCAAGCCGATACGCCATCGCTCCAGCCGCTGGCGGCGTGGGAGCGCGAGTTGCTTGAGTTGTTAGTCGGACAACCGTTCGAGGCCCCGCGTGTGTTGCAAGTGATTGGTCCCGATCATTTTGAATCGGCCACGTGCCGAGAAATTGTGCAAGTCTGCCACGATGTCTTGGAGACAGAAGGGCAGATCGATTTTCAACGACTGCTTCTCGAATTCGATGAGCCGGAAATAAAAAGCCTGCTGGTCGACTTGGACGAAGCGGGCCAGTCAAAGACCCCAGGGGGCGGCGGCGAACGTTTGGAGCAGGTGCTCCAAAGGGTGGGCCGACGTCTAGAGGATGATCAGCGTCGCGAGCGGCTCACCGCCTTGCGGGAGCGGCGCGTCGACGATCAGGAAGGGGTGCGTTTTTTGCTAGATGCCATCGAGCAGGGACGCGCCCGGCACTGCATTTCCGACTCCACGGATGGATGAGGATGCGGGCCGTGGATTGGCTTGGTCGCGCGTTGCCGCGCGCTGCTCGGCCAGACCATAATCAGGACAGGGTAGCGCGCACGCGCTCTAAGGAGACGCAGGTGGAACTGTCTGAAAAAGACCTGCAAGAATTAATCACGCTCGGGAAATCGCAAGGTTACCTGACGTTCGATCAGGTCAACGATTTCCTCCCCGACGATGTGATCCATCCCGACAAGCTCGAGGCGGTGCTCGCCGCGCTGGACGAGCAAAGCATCGAAATCGTCGCCGAAGCGGTTGATGCTCCGTTGGGCGACGAGTCGCGCCCCGATCGCGTCGAGAGCCGTGAAGTTGAAGAGGAACTGGCCGCTGAGGAGGCTGCTCCCGCGTTCGTCGGCGAAGTGGAAAAATGGAGCGACGACCCGGTTCGCCTCTACTTGACCCAAATGGCCGAGATCCCGCTGCTCGAACGCAGTCAGGAGATCGCGCTGGCCACCCGCATCGAAAAGACGCGCCGTCGCTTCCGCCGCGCGGTGTTGTCGTGCAACTTTGCCATGCAGGCTACGGTCGAAACCTTGGAAAAGGTTCATCAAGGCCTCTTGCCGTTCGATCGCACTATTAAAGTGTCGCTTACCGAGCAGCTCACCAAGGAGCAGATTAGCGCCCGAATGCCGCACAATCTGAAGACGCTGCGGCATCTACTGGATGCGAACGCCCGCGACTTCCATCAAATCATCAGTCGTAAGTTGCCGCGCGCGGAACGTGTGGCCGCACTGGCTCGCTTCTTCAGCCGACGCCTCAAGGCGCTCACGTTGGTCGAGGAACTCAGTCTCCGCACGCGCCGTGTGCAGCCCTTGATCCGTAAACTGGACGAAATCGCGCAGCGCATGGAGTTGATCAAGTCCAAGTTGGCCCGCTTGTCCGACCAGCCCTCGGCAAAGGATGAGCGAGCTAATCTTCGCAAGGAACTGCGAGACCTCGTGCTTATCACCCAAGAGAGTCCCGCCAGTCTCCGCCGCCGCTGCCAGACGATGCGCGAGTTGTTCCGTGATTACGAGCAAGCCAAGCGCGACCTCTCCGGCGGCAATCTTCGCCTTGTTGTGTCGATCGCCAAGAAATATCGCAACCGCGGCCTCAGCTTTTTGGATCTCATCCAAGAAGGCAACACGGGACTCATGCGAGCCGTGGACAAGTACGAATTCCGGCGCGGTTTCAAATTCTCCACTTATGCCACCTGGTGGATTCGCCAGGCGATCACTCGCGCGATCGCCGATCAAGCTCGCACCATCCGCATTCCGGTGCATATGATCGAGGTCCTCTCTCGCTTGCGCAACGTTTCGAAGCGTTTGTTGCAGGAGTTGGGACGCGAACCCACCACCGAGGAGACGGCGATTGCCGCCGGGCTCACCTTGGATGAAGTCCGCCGCGTGATGAACATTGGCCGCCATCCGGTCAGTCTCGATCGGCCAGTTGGCGAAAGCGAAGACAGCTCCTTTGGCGAGTTCATTGAGGATTCCGGCAGTCAAAGCCCCCTCAGTTCGGCCGCGCAAGGCATGCTTCGCGAGAAGATCGAGGCCATGCTCAAGACCCTCACCTTCCGTGAGCGAGAAATCATTCGCCTACGGTATGGTTTGGGAGACGGTTACACCTACACTTTGGAGGAGGTGGGCCGCATCTTCCGGGTTACCCGTGAACGCGTTCGTCAGATCGAGGCCAAGGCGGTGCGCAAGCTCCAGCACCCAGTGCGGAGCAAGCAGCTCGAAGGCTTCTTGGAGGGAATTGCCAGCTAACGTCCCGCGTACTCGCCAATTACGCCTTCTACCGGCAGTTCGGCATGGTCGGTGGATCAATCCGTATAGAGCCGCCCAACGCGAGTTGGGCGGCTCTGTGTGTTCCTGGCAATTCTCAAGCAAGATTTCTCCCAGTCGGTAGAATGGAGTCAGATGGCGACACGCTAGGCACTTCCAAGAGGAACCATTCCAATCCGATGAGCGTTACAGCCGACACGTTGCGGGAACTGCACCGCCTGCACCAGCAACTCAGCGATCTGAAAGATCGCGTCGAACGTGGACCGCGACAAGTAAAAGCTCGCGATGCCACGGTCATCAAACTCGAACAAGCCTTGGCACAGGTCCAGGCCGACGCCAAAGCCGCGCGCGTCGCCGCCGATCAAAAGCAACTGCAACTCAAGTCCGACGAAGCCAAGATCCGCGATCTCCAAATCAAACAGAATCAGGCCAAGTCCAACAAAGAGTATCAATTGCTCAAGGAACAGATCGCCGCTTCCGAAATGGCGAACAGCGTACTGGCCGATGAAATCCTCGACGCACTGGAAAAGTGCGATCAGATCGAAGCCTCAATTGCCGAAGCGAAGCAGAATCTGACCAAGGGCCGCGAAGACCTTGCAGGCTCCAAGCAATCGGTGCAAGCCAAGCAAGATGGCCTCATCAGCGAGGTCCATCGCTTGGAAGCCGAGCTCAAGCTCGCCGAGGATCGCTTGCCTCCCGATGTCCGCGCCGACTACGATCGCATCATTCGCTCTAAGGGGTCAGAAGGAATGGCGCAAGTCGAAGGCGAGTTTTGCACGGGCTGCCACCGACAGATCACTCCAAATATGTATAACTCGCTGTGCCTCAGCCATGTGGTGTTCTGCAAGAGTTGCGGCCGATTGCTGTACCTGCCGGAAGATCGCACTGTGGCCGGCCATTAGGTGAAAATCTCTTTACATTTCCTCTCGTCAGGGCAAAATAGTTGTGCGGCCTCCCCGGGGGAGGCCGCATTTTTTTCGCGCTCGCTCGTTCCGCTCAAGGGTGCCCCGCATGTCCGAAGCGATCTACATGACCCGCAAGGGCTACGACAAGCTCAAGGCCGAGCTCGACCATCTGGAGCAGGTGGAAATGCCCAAGGCCGCCGAACGAATCGCCACTGCTCGCGCCGAGGGTGACTTGCGCGAAAACGCCGAATATCACGGCGCCCGCGAAACGCAAGGCATGCTGCAAGCCAAGATCAATCTACTGCGCGACAAGCTCAATCGCGCGCAGATCATCGATACCGCAAATGTCAACAAGAGCGAGGTCTCCTTCGGCGCCACCGTCGTCGTCAAAGACCTGGAATTTGGCGATGAGGAAACTTTCATCCTCGTCGGCGCCGGTGAAGAAGACTACGACTCAGGCAAAATCCTCTTCAGCAGCCCGCTCGCGCAAGGTCTGGTGGGTCACAAAATCGGCGACAAGGTCGAAATCGACGTCCCCGCCGGCAAGTTGCGGTTTGAAATTCGCGAAATACGCTTCGAGGAGTAGTCGGCGCTTAAATCTTCGTCAGTCGTCCCAAGATGCGGATTCGGTCCGCAATATCTCCCGCTTCCAGGCCGGCTCATGGACCGGCCAGCCGCGCACGCGCAATGACTCTCCCCGCCATGCGCGCGCCAATGACAAACGATGAACGTCCGCCTGCGTCTCACGTTCCTCGTGCGACAAGGGACAGCATCGCCCCTGCCGCCCCAAACGCCAGCTCAGCCGGCCGTGATCGAAAATCGTGATCACGCATACCGGACCAAAATCGAGCATTCGCCGGGCGATCAATTCATGGCTGGCGGTGCTGAAAACGCCCTTGAGCCGCAATAAATCCCAATCCCATTGGCCGCCAATTTCCTGGAATCGAACTGCGGGTAGCAGCAACCGGCTGGCGAACTGGTTCGCCAAATCCTCGCGCATTCGTGGGTGATCGGCTGCGCTCAATTCGCAAAGCGCCAACAAATCGGGCGCCAAGTGTTCGCCAATCTCGTGCGCCACCGTCCATTGTTGCCGTTCCGGGCGCGGTTCGTCTGCCAGTAATACGGCCATTCCTGTCGAGCCCGCTTTAGCGATTCGGCCGCGCGATGCTTGCGAAACGTCGCGAGCTACCGTCAATCCCAGCCTCTCAGCG
This sequence comes from Pirellulales bacterium, assembly GCA_019694455.1. NCBI lineage: Bacteria > Pseudomonadati > Planctomycetota > Planctomycetia > Pirellulales > Pirellulales bacterium. Next base: position 83,862 of record JAIBBY010000005.1, on the reverse strand, counting down.
CAAGCAAAAGCGTTGATGGGGGGCTCCTCCATTCCAAAAGTTCCCAAAAACTCCTCAACAAACACATCAAGGCGTTCTTGCGTCGTCGCAGTGCGTTGCATCGTTCGGCTCGCTCCCTGGATGGTGTATATTTGTATATGCACCTTGCTGCTATCGCAAGTCGATTTCTCGATGCGGTGAATCGCGAGCGTCCTTACCCGGTTGGCCACGAGCGAGTACCATTCATGGTTCATATTTCCTCGTTGCTTATAGGCGTCTCCACCATTGTCCATCGCTTTTGAACCAGCTGCTCCCACCGCGACAAAGGGCAGCTACGCCTTTGTCAGCCTCGGCTGTCCCAAGAACTTGGTCGACAGCGAGCGGATGCTCGGCCTCCTGCAACTCGATGGCTACGAACTGGTATTCGAGCCGCAGAAGGCCGATTTTGTCGTGATCAACACGTGCGGCTTCATCGAACAAGCACGCAACGAGTCGTTCGCCGCGATTGAGGAGATGCTCGCCCTCAAGCGCGCGGGCGCGATCAAGGGAGTGATTGTCTCCGGGTGCTTGGCAGAACGTGAAAAAGCGAAACTCCTGGAGCAGTGCCCCGAGATCGATCATTTGGTCGGAGTTTTCGGCCGCGATCAGGTGACCAAGGTCGCCGATCGCCTGCTGGGCGGGTTGGTCGAGCAGCGCACCGTGTTTCAACCGGCTCCGGCTCGGGCACTTTCCGATCGCGATCGCTTGCGCATCACGCCGCGCCATTTCGCGTATCTCAAAATCTCCGAAGGCTGCGACCGGCTTTGCACCTTTTGCGCTATCCCGAAGATGCGTGGCAAACACGCCACCAAGGCGATGGAAGACGTTGTGGCCGAGGCGCGCGAGCTGGCCGCCAGTGGCGTGCGCGAGTTGATCATCGTAGCGCAAGACACCACCTATTACGGCATGGACCTCTATGGCCAGCCGCGGCTCACCGAGTTGTTGGCAGAACTGGAGCAGGTCGACGGGATTGATTGGATCCGCTTAATGTACTTTTATCCCATGTACATCGACGATCCGTTGGTTCGCCGCATCGCCGACAGCAAAAAGGTCGTGCCGTATCTCGATATTCCACTGCAACACATCAACGATGTGATGCTCAAACGCATGCAGCGCCGCGTCAATCGCGCCGAGACCGAGGCGCTCTTGAAGCGCCTGCGCTCAGACATCCCCAATTTGACGCTGCGCACCACCTTCATTACCGGATTTCCTGGCGAAACCGACGAGCATTTTGCCGAACTCGCTGATTTCGTGCGCGAGCAAAAGTTCGAGCGCGCCGGCGTCTTCACCTATTCGTTCGAGGCCGACACACCCAGCGCCCGATTGCCGGAGCATGTCTCCGAAGAAGTCAAATCGGCCCGGCGCGACGAGCTGATGGCCATTCAGCAGCAAGTGGCGTTCGAGTGGAACGAGCGGCAGCTCGGCAAGCAGATTGAGGTGATTATCGACCGTCCAGTAGAAGGCGAACGCCATGCCTGGATCGCCCGTGGCCATGCCGACGCGCCCGACATCGATCAAGTGGTCTACGTGACCGGACGAAATCTCCAGCCCGGCAAACTATCGCGCTGTGAAATCGTCGCCGCCAGCGGCTATGATCTAGTGGGGGCTGCAGTCGGTCGTCCGAGCTAGCAGTCCGGGGTAGCATTCGCCGGGCTTGCGCGATTCGCAGCAGCGTAGCTGCGCTCGCGGCGACGGGGAAGGAGACCACGACGGTTTGCTTTTCCAGGCGGTTAGACAGGAGGTTGCCATGTCGGTCTCTGCAAAGAACACAGCGGGCGCTGCGGTGTTCAACCTGCCGAACCAACTTACCGTGCTGCGGCTAATCCTGTCAGTCGTTCTCTTTGCTTTGATGGCCTTTCGCTACCATCTCACCAGCACCATTGTCTTCATCATCGCAGCATCAACCGATTGGCTCGATGGCTACTTTGCCCGCAAATACAACTTGGTGACAGTGCTGGGGCGGATTCTCGATCCATTCGTCGACAAAGTCATTATTTGCGGCGCGTTCATCTTTCTGGTCGCCGAGGCCAACTCCGGCGTCAAGGCCTGGATGGCCGTGGTTGTCGTCGCCCGCGAGCTGCTCGTTACCGCGCTGCGCGGTCATCTCGAAGGAGAGGGGGTGAACTTTTCCGCCGCGATGTCGGGCAAACTCAAGATGGTGCTGCAGTGTGTGGCGGTTGGCATGTCATTGTTTTATCTCTCGTACGATGCCATTGGCGTTGTGGCGCCTGCATGGCTCTGGTATCTCGTGCTAGCTTCGGTCTGGTCCGCGGTGGTGCTGACGATCTATTCTGGAGCGGTGTACGTCATCGCCGCAATTAGCCTGATTCGCCGGTAGAACGCTGCTGCCAGAGAAACTGCAAGTTCTGAAGTTCGCGTATCAAGAGCCGACATGCAGCCCGCCAATCTATTTGGTCTCTTGGCGACGACCTGTGTCTTCGGCTGCTTGGCGACTTGGGGCGTTATTTTTTCGCGCCGCAGCGCCGGCAAGCCAGTCGTCCCCTATGGGTCACGCTTCCCGGTTCCTTGGACAGGCCCCGATCTGATCGCGGTGGCCCTCTTGCTGTTCTGCGCCTACTCCCTCGCGCCAATTGTGGCGCTGTTGGAGAAGAATTCAATCACTCAACCGCAAGTCACCACCAGCGCAACCGACCAGTCCAAAATCGATCCGCCGCCGCTTCGCATCTCACCGCTTGTCGGGCTCACACAGGCGATGGCATCTCTGGGGGCCTGCATAGTGGTTGCGTTGGGTTTTCGACATTTCGCCGGCGCATCATGGCGCGACCTGGGGATCCTGCCCGCACGCCCACTCAACGACATCACGCTCGGCGTCGCCGGCATGCTGGCCAGCATCCCGGTCTATGCAATACACGGCTTAGTCACTAGATATTTGGCTCCTTCCGAACATCCGCTGCTCAAATCGCTCGAAGAGCGACCAGACAGCGACATGCTCGCCATCGCGCTATTGCTCGCCGTGTTCGTGGCGCCCGTCGTCGAAGAATTCTTCTTTCGCGTGATCTTGCAAGGCTGGCTCGAAAGCAAAGAAGACGAGTGGTATGCAGATCACTCCTTTCTGGCCGCTGTACCCCGTGGTGTGCTCCCCGTTTCCGCTAGCGCAGCGCTATTCGCGCTATTGCACAGTTCACAAGGTCCCGATCCGATCGCGCTCTTCCCACTGGCGTTAGGACTGGGCTACCTCTATCGCCAAACTCATCGGCTTTGGCCTGGAATGGTCATGCACATGTGCTTCAACGGCGCCAGTCTCTTGACGCTTTGGATCATTTTGCAATCGGGCGAATTGCCGAGCTAACTCGACACATGCCATTCGCGGCGCGCCTTGCGATGTTCACCCGGCTGCCGCGAATGCCTATAATCCGCGTCTTGGACATATCGGTATGGGAGAAGAGTTGCAATGGCACATGGCTTTGGCGTAATTGGCTGTGGCATGATCTCAAACTTTCATGCCAAGGCGATTCGCGATATTCGCGGCGCCAAATTGGTTGCGTGTTTCGACGCCGTCCCTGCCGCCGCGGATCGGCTGGCTCAAGCCACCGGTTGCCGCGCTTACCATCGACTCGATGAAATGCTTGCTGATCCGGCGGTCACGATCGTCACGATTGGCACGCCTAGTGGAGCGCATTTAGAGCCCGCCGTCGCCGCAGCCAAGGCGGGCAAGCATGTCATCGTCGAAAAGCCGCTCGAAATCACTCTCAAGCGCTGCGATCAAATCATCAACGCTTGCGACAAGGCGGGCGTACACGTCTCCACGGTGTTTCCCTCGCGCTTCCATGAATCATGTATCGAAATCAAGCGCGCCATCTCCGAGCAACGTTTCGGACGGCTTACGCTTGGCGACGCCTATGTCAAATGGTTTCGTCCTCAGTCGTATTACGACAGCGGAGCTTGGCGCGGCACTTGGGAATTGGATGGCGGCGGCGCGCTGATGAATCAGGCCATTCACAGCGTCGATCTGCTCACTTGGTTCATGGGGCCGGTGATCGAAGTCAGCGCGATGACCGGCACGTTAGCTCATGAGCGCATTGCGGTCGAAGACGCTGCCGTGGCCACGGTGCGCTTTGCCAATGGCGCGCTGGGCGTTATTGAGGCGAGCACCGCAGCCTATCCGGGGTATCTCAAGCGGATCGAGATACACGGCTCCGCCGGATCCGCGGTGATGGAAGAAGAAGACATTGTCAAATGGGACTTCGCCAAGGCTGGGCGGCGCGACGCCCAAGTGCGCCGGCGCATGGAAGAGTCGCACAGCACAGGTGGCGGCGCCAGCGACCCCACGGCCATCGGCCATCACGGCCATGCCCTGCAGTTTCGGGACGTCTGCGCCGCGATCGACAAAGGCACACGACCGGAGGTTGATGGTCCCGAAGGCCGCCGGTCTGTTGAGATCATCCTGGCAATCTACAAATCAGCCGAACTCGGTCGACCGGTAAAGTTGCCGCTCGCATCCGATCCATCGCTCAAGGCGCGGAAAATCAAGGCCAAATAGCGTTTCGAAACCGCTCTTTGAGCATCGGGCCTTCCCTGCGAAAATCTCGTTCTGACGATCCGCACTGGTTCCAGGGAGGGACACGATGCCGCGAGGCACTTGGCTGCAATGGCTCGGTTACGTCGCCGTGCGGCTGGCGATTTGCTTGGTACAGGCCCTGCCTTTGGAATCCTGCGCGCAGGCCGCTGATTGGCTAGGTTGGTTGGTGGGTGGCGTCTTCCGAATGCGGGCTAAGCTCATCGACGAGAACTTGGCGCACGCCTACCCAAACTGGTCTCCGGATCGCCGCAAGCGAGTCTCCCGCCTCATGTGGCGGCACTTGTTTTTGTTTGTCGCCGAAATCGCCCACATTCCGCGCAAGATCCACGATACCAATTGGCGCGAGTTCGCCCAATTGCGCAACTCTCGACCCGCAGTCCAGCGGCTGCTCTCCGATCGCCCGGTGATGATGGTCACAGCGCATCACGGCAACTTCGAGCTCGCCGGCTATATCCTGGGGGTGCTCGGATTCCCCACCTATTCGGTCGCCCGCACCCTCGACAATCCCTATCTCGACGACTTCCTGAATCGTTTTCGCGGACTCACAGGTCAGTTTATCGTTCCCAAGAAAGGAGGCTACGATCAAATCCTCACGGTTCTCCAGGCCGGTGGCACGATGAATTTTCTGGCCGATCAATATGCCGGAACCAAGGGCTGCTGGATCGAATTCTTCGGCCGACCCGCCTCGGCGCATAAGGCCATTGCGCTCTTGGCGATGGAGCACAACGCACATCTCGTTGTTGGCTGCGCGCGGCGACTAGGCCGGCCGCTGCATTACGAGCTCACGATTCATTCCTGGCTCGATCCTCAGGCTGAAAGCGAGATTGTCGGCGTGCGGCCACTGACTCAATGGTACAGCACACAGCTCGAATCCATGATTCGGGAGGCGCCCGAGCAATACTGGTGGTTGCACCGCCGTTGGAAGGATCACCGCAAACCGCGAACCAAGCTGCAGTCTCGGCCGGCTAGCGCGGCCTGAAGCCGCCGTTCACGTTGATTACCTGCCCGGTGAGAAAGCTCGACTCTGGTGACGCCAAAAAGCGAGCTGCCCTTGCCACGTCCTCTGGCGACCCCCAGCGGCCAAGTTGCGACTCGCGAACCGCGCGCTTCTGCCACGCCTCGCTGGCTTGTTCTCCCCAGGCTGTCTTGACCCAGCCCGGCGCCACGCAATTCACACGCACTTGAGGCGCCAACGATAGGGCAGCGCTTTTCGAAAACGCCATAATGGCCCCTTTGCTGGCAGCGAACAACTCACCACTGTCCCCCGCCATGCCTTGGGTCGCCTGGTCCCAGCCGATGTTGATGATTGCGCCATGCCCGCGCGTCTTCATCCGCTCGCCAATGGCTCGCGTCAGGCGCATTGTCGCCGTCACGTCGACCTGCCAAACCGCTTCCAGCTTCTGTTCAAAGCCCCATCCGGCGCCGTCGCCGGTCAACACATCGGCGCCCGCATTGTTCACCCACGCATCGACTTCGCCGCGCCACTGATAAGCCGCCTCCACCAATGCGTCTTGGTCGCCGTGGCGAGCCAGGTCCGCTAAGACCACGGTTGCTTGGCGCCCCAACGCTGCCACGGAACGGGCAGTCTCCTCGGCCGCCTCCCATGACTCACGGGCGTGAATCAAAACATCCGCTCCGGCGCGGGCCAGTTCCAACGCGACTGCCCGCCCAATGCCGCTGCTTGAACCTGTAACGACCGCGATTCTGCCAAGTAATTCCATGGACCATCCGCTGCCCAGTTGTGGATTTCCGGCCAAGCGCCGAACAATGGCCCCATCGACCAAGGCGCCCAAAAACATCGAGATTTAGCAGCCTTCGTGTTCTACTCCCCAGCGTGTCGCTGCTCAACCGGCCAGTTTATTCCCGCAAGACGGCTTTTCGTCTGCTATCTTTCTAGAAATACTGGACCGGCTCACCGACTTCATATTTTGCCAGCAAGGGACAGCCGCTGCCTTGGACCGCATCAACTGGGTAACGCCGAACGACTTGCGCGACCGCTTGAAAACCGGCGCCATCGCCTTTCGCGGATACAATGTCACCAACCTCGGCCGCAGCACTGAGTTCCTCAATCATGCGGCATATGGTCCGATCGTCGAACGTCATTTGCGTGAGCTGTCGGATATCACCAGCGAATCGACGCACGAAAAGCTCGACCTTGTCGCCCGCGTTCGTGATCAACGCGAATCAACCCTCGAATCGTTTGGCGAGGATATCGGCCTGATTGTGGCGATGGAGTTGGCCCAGCTTGAAATACTGGAGCGGTTCTTCGACGTCCACTGGACAAAAGCCAAAGTCAGCTTCGGCTACAGCCTTGGCGAAGTCGCCGCATTGATTGCCTGCGGTGTTTACAAGGCTCAGCACATTCTTGAGCCGCCGCTGTCGTTGGCCCGCGAATGCGTCGAACTGGCTAGAGATTGCACCATGGGCGTGCTCTTCTCGCGCGGCGCCGAGCTCAGTTACGACGCGGTGCAACGGCTCTGCCTTGAAATCAATACCGAAGGGCAAGGTATTATCGGCATTTCGGCCTTGCTCTCTCCCAACACATTGCTATTGCTCGGCCAAGGTTCCACTGTCGACCGGTTCAAACAACGTATGAAAGAAAAGGTCTCCGATCAGGTGCACCTTCGCAAGAACGATCATCGTTGGCCGCCTTTGCACACGCCGATCCTCTGGCAGGCTGGCTTGCCAAACCGAGCGGCCGTCATCCAGCACACCATGCCCGGCGGGTTTGTTGAACCCAAGCCCCCCGTCATTTCCATGGTCACCGGCAAGGCCAGTTACAACGACTACAACAGCCGCGAGATCCTCAACAAGTGGATCGATCATCCCCAGCGGCTCTGGGACGTGGTCTGCGAGACACTCGCCGCCGGCGTCGAAACCGTCATTCACGTCGGCCCCGATCCTAATCTGGTGCCTGCGACATTTCAGCGGTTGAGCGATAACGTCAGCCTGCAACTCCGTGGCCGCTCGCCCGCGCGGCTAGGCCGCCGCGCCATCTCGCGCATTGTGCGCCGGCAATGGCTGAACAAGGTCTTATCGAGCCGCGCCGTCCTACTGCGAGCGCCGTTTGTTGAACAGGTGAACCTGGAAAACTGGCTGCTGGCCCAAAAACTGCCGTAAACACCCGCAGCGCGTCATCACTGTCGTTCAAAGACGACCTTGCGAAACTCCTCTTCGAACGTTTCGCTCCCCTTAAGCACCGCGGCGAACTCCGACTTGCCCAGCGAGTACAACTCCGCGTCGGTTTCGGCGATTACGGTCGCATTGCGTGGCTCGCCCGTCATGAGCGCCACTTCGCCAAAAAACTCTCCGCTCTTGAGGTGCGGTTCCTGCTCGGCGCCGAGCTTTTCTCGGTCCACGATTTTGATTGTGCCGCTCTTGATTACATAAAATTTGTCCCCAGGATCTCCCTTGCGCACAATGGTCGTTCCTGCCGGATGCCGCTCGTAGGCCACTTCGTCGGCCATGGTGCCGATCTGTCCCGGCGTCAGCGTGTTGAACAAAGGGCAGCGCCGCAAGAACGCCACAATCTCCGCCGATTCTTTCACATGCACGTTCGAGATAATGCGGCCATCGACCATATTCACGATGCGATGCGCGGCGTCTAGTATGCGATTGTCGTGCGTCACGATTAAGATCGTGGTCTTTAGCCGCTCAGCCACGTCCTGAAACAGTTGAATCACGTCGCGCCCCGATTGACGATCCAGTGCGGCTGTCGGTTCGTCGGCCAAGATCAAGCGAGGTGAGCTCGCCAGCGCCCGCGCTATGGCCACGCGCTGCCGCTGTCCGCCAGAGAGCGCCGCCGGCTTGTGATCGAGCCGCTGTCCCAACCCCAATTGCGTCAGCAGCTCAATGCAGCGGCGCTTCATTTCCTCCGCCGTGCGCGGCTCCAGTTCCAGCGCCATCCGCACATTCTGAAATGCGGTCAGCGACTCGAACAAATTATGCGCCTGAAAGATGAAGCCGATTTTGCGCCGCACTCGCGTCAGATCCGCCTCGTCCAGGTCTCGCATTTCCGATCCAAGCACTAGCAACGAACCTTGCTGCACGCTCCGCAGTCCGCCAATCAACGTGAGCAAGGTGGTTTTTCCCGAACCCGAAGGCCCCGTCATGATGACGATCTCACCCGGCAAAAGCTCCAACTGATTGTCAAACAGCACTTGCTTGGCAAGCTCGCCGTCGCCATAGCTGTGATTCAGCCCGCGCACAGCGACGCTTGGCGCCTCGCTCGGCCGCAAAGCTCGGGAAGCTGCGCCGGTGGTCGCTGACGGCACAATAAACGATTCATTGAATGACACTGCCATCAAAACAACTCCGCGGGGTCGCTGGAGAGCACCTTTCGCACCGCCAGCGCCGCCGACGCCAGGCACATGCCCAAGGTCAGTGCGAGAATGAGCAGCGCACGCGGCACGGTTAAATCCAACAATAGCCCCGTCATACTTCCCAAGATCCAATACAATATTCCGGCCACCGCGATTCCCGGCGCAAACCCAAATAGTGCCAAGAGCAGCGCCTCTTGAAACACCACTCCGACGAAGTAACCCTTCGAATACCCCATTGCCTTCAAGGTGGCGAACTCCGCCAGATGGTCTGAAATATCGGAATACAGAATTTGATAGCAGAAGATGATTCCCACCAAAAAGCCCATCACGGTCCCCAAGCCAAAGACAAACCCCACCGGAGTGCTTCGTTGCCAGAACTGGCGCTCTTGCCGGCCAAAGCCGGCCCGAGTCAGCACATTGACGTCGTCGGGCAGAACCTCCAACAAGCGTGCCTGTAACACATGGGCTTGCCCTGGCTCTTTCAATCGTATCAACCCAATGTCGACTTCTCCCATCCCATCCTGACCTGCGCGGGGACGGCGAAAAATCGCCGCCATGGACCTGGCGCCAATCATCAAGTTGCCGTCGTTGGCAAAGTCGGTGCCGAGCGCGAATGTGCCCACAATTCGAATCGTTCGACCGCTCAAATCCGTTTGAGTTCCCGTGTCCATGGCGCCGTATTCGCGCTTCGATTTGATGTCGAACAGCGCTGTGTTGAGCGTGGCGAGCGCGCTTTGTTGCTCGCGAATCTCTGGCAAACGAAACACCGGATCGTTCGGCTCGAACGCGAACACCCTAATTGGATGTCCGATGCCAGTAGCGCTGTTCTCCAACATCGCCGTTCTCGTCTCGACATACAGGGGATAAGCAGCCGCCACGCCCTCCATGGCCAACGATTGCTGCAATCGGCGTCGCGAAAATCGCTCTGGCACGCCGAACGCGTAACGCGCGGTGCTGGTGATCACGAGATCGGCGTTCAACTGCTCGATGGCGGCTACCGTGCTATCGAGCATTGCGTTGCGAAAGCCAATCTGCATGGTCATCAGCAGCACGGCGAAGCCAATGCCGAAAACGGCCAACGCCAACGTACGCCAACTATGTGTCAGATTGCTCCAAGCCAGATTGGTTCGAGGTCTCTTCAAGCGTTGGCTCCGCGAATCGCGCTCGCGCGGCGCAAGGGTTCAGAACAGCTCCGCCGGGTCGGCCGAATACACTTTGCGCAGCGACAACACCGCCGCCAACGAACACATGGCTAGCGATCCGCACAGCACGGCCGCAATCCGGCTCCATGTCATATCCACCGGAATATGCGCCCAAGCTCGCGTGACCCAATACAAGATCTGCGCCACCACCAACCCCGGCACAAACCCAATCACCGCCAGGATCAACGCCTGCTGTATCACCATCCACGACATGGACGGTGAACTGTAGCCAATCGCCTTCAGCGTGGCGTACTCCGCCATATGCGCCGAGATGCTGCTCGCTAGCACTTGATAGACGATCGCCACTCCCACGATCACCGCCACGACCACCCCCGTGCCCAGCACCACTCCCACTGAGGTTTGCGTCGTCCAATGTCGCTGCTCCTGCCGCTCAATTTCGGCCCGAGTCAGCGCTTCCACATCGGGCGGAAGAATCGCGGCAAGCTGGTTTCGCACGGCGACAGGGTCGTCGCCGCTGCGCAGTCGAATCAGTCCCAGACTCGTATCGGTCGTCGGGCGCCCCGGAAACAATCGCCGGTAGGTTCCCTCTCCCGTCAGAATCGCTCCATCGGCTGCAAAACCAGTCCCCATGTCGAATAGGCCGGCAATTCGTAGCCGCTGCCGTCCCACATCGGTCGACACGCCAATCGACTGCGGCCCAAATTCTGGACGGCTGCGCCGATCGAGCAACACATTGCCCGTCTCTTGTAGCGCCGATTGTTGCCGTTCAATCTGGGGCAACGTGAACACGCGCTCGTCCGGCGGAAACGCCATCACCAAGATCGCGCGGCGCTGATTTGTATCCGGGTTACGCCAGGCAACATATCCCACTTCCAGCGTCGCCACCGACGACACCTCTACAAGCCCCAACGCTTGATACAGCCGCACCCGCGGAAATGCGCCTGGTCGCGATACATGCAGATACTCGCGCGAGCGAAGCAGCAAGTCGTAATTCAATCGCGAATAGATCAGCGTGGCGGTCTCCAGCACTGAACCGTAGAAGCCAAGCTGCAAAAAGATCAGCACCACCGCAAATCCCACGCCCGCCAGTGCCACCAGCGTTCGCAGCCAATCGTGGATCAAGTTGTGCCAGGCAAGCGGCGTTTTCACTCGACGGGCGCGCGTGCGTATTGAGATTCGGACGATGGCGTATGAAGTGCCGACCCCACGCGTTCGTTGCCACTGGCAGGCGTCGCTTCGACCTGGATCAACACGTCCACCTGCAGATTCACCAGCCGCGCGGCTGCTTCGCTGTTCTCCAATCGAATATGCACCGGCACCACGCGAACATCGGCCCGGGACGCCGGATCAAGGCTCATGACCTCGTTCTGCGCGACCATTGTGCCAATCTGCTCGACTGTGCCGTCAAGCTTTTCGGGTAGCGCGGGGCTCGTGATGAGCGCCCGCTGGCCCGATCGAATCAGGCCAATGTCGGTTTCGTAAACTTCCGCTACCACCTCCATCTGCTGCACGGCGCCCAACTGCATGATTGGTTGTTGTCCGACCACTTCGCCCGGTTGCAGCAAGATCCGCAGCACGCGGCCGTCGATCGGCGCGCGAACGATCGATTGTTCCAATTTCAGCTCCGCCAGTTTCACTCCCTGCCGCAGTGATTCCAGCGGCGCAGCCGCGGGCGTGCGGTCGAGTTTGACCTGCGCTGCCGCCAAACGAGCTTTGGCGCCTACCACCGCCAATTGCTGAGACGTGTGCGATTGCTCAAGCTGTTCCTTCGCTGCGGCAAGTTCCATGCGCGCCTGCTGCGCTCGCAACTCAGCTTCCTCGTGTTGCTGTGCAGACACGACACGTTCACTCAAGCCCGTCAAGCGTTCGAGATTCTTGTTGGCCAATTCGGCGCTGGCGGCCAACTGCTCCACCTTCTTTTGCTGCATCGCTACCTGGTTCACCTGCAGCTTGGACTGCTCTAAACCAATCTGCGATTCGCGCACCACCGACTCAGCGTAGGCAAGTTCCGCCTTGAGCTTCTCTTCCGCCTCGGCAAGCTGCGTCCGTGCAAAGGCCAATTCTGTCTCCCGCAGCGCATGCTCTTGCATATGCGCCAGTGGATCGCCGGAGGCGACGGTTTGACCCTCGGCGACTAAGATTTGGCCCACGCGTGAACCGGCCAGCGCGCCGACGTCGATCACGCCTCCCTTGGGGAGCAGTCGACCCAGCGCGGCGATCGAATCTCGCTTGGTAGGCATGCCTTGCACGGCTGCCTCGCGCGCCGCCTGGTTCTCTGGCGAGATGTCGCGACCAGCGCGATAACGCCATGCGGCAACGCCAATGGCGCCAACCACCAACAACATGATGACGAGCGTCAACCAACGCGACACAGTACGGCTCCACAACGATTTACGGCGTTGGCTATCTTAGTTGGCCGGGTACCCCCCTGCAAAGACGAGTCGCAGCGAACCAGCCCCTGCCGCGACGCCCTAGACCATTCGCCACAACGCGGCGTAGGATGGGCGGCGTCACGGATCGAAAACCGATGCCCGCCAGGCCCAGGACTGCGAATGACGGCCCAAGATCGCCTCACACGCGCCATTTCGGAGGTGCTCGGGTATCTCAACTTTTCGTCCGGCGCCAGCGATCCCAAGTTTCTCGCCAATCTGAACCTGTTGTTCGAGCATTGCGTTCACCGGCCCGCAGACCAACCAACCTGGCGGCAATTGGGACAGTTGCTCTCCGATGAGCTTACCCGGCTCAAAGGCACTTCCGCTGCCTTTAACGACATCTCCCAGGCGGCGGCCGTCCTGTCACTCGTCAATCGTTTGCTGATCGAATATCAATCCTTTCACTGCGACCTGCTGGGACATCTGCCAGCGGAAGAACTGTTCCGTCCCTTTTTCATTGGCCGGGCCATGGAGGCCATTCTGGCCCAGGCCGCGCCTTGGGAAGAATCCGACCGTATCGTCGCCGGCGCACTGCGGCAGCTAAACGATTATGTCGGTTATCGTCCGGTCGCCATTCTCCATTCCGGGCCGATGGAGCCCTATCCCCACGAACGCGTGCGCCCCGTTCCGCTGTTTGTCGCTGGCGCCGGTGTCGATACCGGACGCTACCTCAAGCTGATCGAGCAAACGTTGGCACTGTTGCGCGCCGCCGACGAATCGCTACTACGCGAGGCTGGCTTCAATCCCGACTTGCTCGACGAACTGGCGTTCGATCCTCGTGCCTTCGATTTCGATCACCCAGCAAGCAAACGACCAAACTATCAATTCGGACTTTGGGATCCGCATCACCTCGACAACGCAGGGCGGTATCGCCGCTTCGTAGTACAACAGGTCGCGCTCGACGCGCTGTTGGCCTGGGTAAACTCGTCCCCTGACGAACAGCGAACACAGCGGCTGTTCGAGGCGGCGGTTGCGCTCGCCGGAATCATCCTCATGGCGTCGGCTGTGAGCGGCGGCCGCCCCGACGCGCACGACTCCTCAGTCACTTTGGCTACGCTGCTTCCACGAATCGCTCGCAATCGTGATGTCTTCTACAAGTCGCTACTCGCATGCGTTGAAGGAGCGCATGGCGAACGTCTGCAAGCGGAGGCGGCGCGACTGCGCCAACCCTTTGGCGCCGTCCGGCAACACCTTAACTACCAGCTTGCGCGTTGCCGCGCTCAGCAGTTACAGCACGTCCATCTGGCGATGTTGTTCTCGCGTATCGGATATCCAGAAGCGGCTCGTCGGCAGGCGCAGGCCGTACCCGTGGCGTCCGCTCGCCTGCGCTGCGAGATTCAAATTCGCCTGATCGCGGCGCAAGCAGAAGTGGCGCGCGGCGAATTATCAGCCGCGGGCGACAACCTCTCGGCGGCTCGCGATTTGCTCTCTCGCGGCATCGCTTGCGGCGCGTTGATCGATCCTTGGAACATACTCGGATTTCAAGGTAATTTCAGCATCTTCTCCGCGCTTGAAAACACCATTCACGATCATCGGGTCGATGACTTGCTCGAATTGGTGCGTCAGATGTTTCAGCTCTATGCTCGCCTGCAATGTCGCGCGGCAATCGCCGGCGACAATGAAGCGAATGAGCGACTTTCAACGCAGCATCGCGACTTGGCCGAATGGTGGGACCGTTTCGCCACCCTCGATATCAGCGGTCTGGAGCACATAGCCGGTCGTGCCGGCTGGCAATCTACCCAGCAAGTGGCCGGCGCCTTGGCCGCCGCTCGCGCCGCGGGCGAAGCGGCAAATCAGGTGGCTTGGTGGCGCGAGCACCTCGTGCAAGCACAATCAGCCAAGGCTTACGCATTGCTGGCCGAATCGCTTATCGACGGCGGACGGCGGATGCCCGCCATGGCGCTATTGGTGCAGTGGGCCAGTCAACATGCGCGGGCGCCGCTCGCTGAGCGCGATCACGCGTTCGCCATCCCAGCCACACGATGGGTACAGGATGTGCTCGGCCAAGACGATCTGGAATCACTCGATCGCTGGCGACTTATTCAGCGATTTTTCGACTTTTTGGAAGCCAACGCCGAGGATTTATGGAATGCGCCAACCAGTGCCGCGCCGGAGCAGCGGGTCGAAGTGGTCGATGTGGAAGACGAAGAAGTCGAAGCCGATGGACCGACTTTTCAAGCGGCCTACGAAGGCATGGTCTACCGCGATAGCGCCGCCGACGGCAATGAGGGTTCGCTGATCGAGTCGCAGGGAGGCGCCAGCGAATCCGAGTTCAATGCCGAGACGGAACGCCTCGGCGATCATCTCGCGTACTTATCCATGATTGCCAGGTTGTGGCGCGCTTTGGCCGCCAGCGAGCGACTCGATTCCTCGTTCGCCGCCAACGCTGAATCGCGCGAAGTGTTGGCCGCTTGGCACGAGCATGCCCTGGCCACCGAACAGGCGCTTACGCGCTTATTGCAATCGGTTTATTCTCGATCCATTCCCTCTCCTGAAAGCTCTCGCGAATCGCTGCTCGACTTCGATCGCCTGCGAATGGCGCAACTTTCCTTGATGGATCGAGTTGCCGGAGTGGTGATTGACTGGAGCGATGCTCGTCGTTGGCTAACTGCCCGGCTGAGCGCTGGCGGCACGACGATGCCGCGAGAATGCTGGCAAGATTCTCTGGGCGCCCTTTTGGGGCACATCTTGCGGCGTGACGCAGTCGCTGCCCGGCCGGAGGCGCAAATGCTTTGCCGACAGTTGGGACAACTACCATTGCTATATCGCCCATTGGCCACGGGCGGCGCGCCAGATCAGGTGTTGCGCTCACAGCAGTTGCAGCGCTCTGTGGCCGATGTCGTGACTGCATTGCCGCGTCTCGGACTGATTCAAGAAACGTGCGATCTGCTCAAGACCAGCCAGAATATGGAGATGCGCCACCCCGTGGGCCGGGGCGCGGTGAGCGAGTTCGATCGCCTGTTTCGCCTGGGGCTCTGCGCACTCGTGCAGAGCGTGGTCGACGCCTCGCAACTATGGGCCGTCGGCGCCGAACGTGCCGAGCGACTCGTCGAGTGTCTCGAACCGTTAACCGAAAAGCTGCTCAAACGTTGGCTGCTGCATAGCCGTTCGCTCCGTCTGTCCGTGCTGGAAAAAGTGGCAGAGCCCAAACAATGGGATCGGCTGGTCGAGTTCATTCAGCGCTACGGCGACGACTTGTTCACACAGTCGTTTTTTCATGTGGGTAACCTGCGCGGCATTTTACAGCAAGGGGTCGAAAGCTGGCTTGTCGCGCAGCAGGACCGCGACGACGACGATCGCTGGGCGATTCTCGACGACCTCGACGGGCGTATGCCACGCAGCGAGGCGGCGGAGCACATCGAGTTGATCTGCGAGGCGATCCTGGAGCACTATGGCGAGTACAAGGACTACAACCACATCGCCACTCAGTCCGACAAGGGGGGATTGCTGTACATCCTGCTCGATTTTCTCCGCCTCAAAGTCCGTTACGAACGTGTCCTTTGGAACCTGCGCCCGGTGCTTTTTACGCACGAGGTGCTCGTTGGCTCGCAGCTGCACGAAGCCGCTGAAATATGGCAACGCGGATTCCGCGGCAAGACCGAGCAAGCCGCTGACTGGCATCTTCGCCGCTTGGCCGAATTAGAGCGCAAATTTGGCATTCGCTTGCCCAGCGTTGCCGATCGCATCGCCGAACGGTTTGTCGCTCCGCTAGTGCTTGATCGTATGCGAGCGTTGCTGCGGGTTTCCGCTACGGCCGAGGATCCATCGGAACGGTCCGCTGCTTTTGCCAGCCTGGAACAGGAACTCGAACGGTTCACCCAGGACCCCACCGGATCGGGGCTCGAGCTTCCCTCGTGGCTTCACGCCTTGGAACGCGAGGCAGGGCAAGCGATCGCGCAACGTGAGTCCGGCAACGTGGCACATTCCGGATCTCGCATGTTCTCGCAAATTCCGCTGACATACGATGAAGTGATGTCGCGGATCGACGCGTTCGACGCTGATGCCGAATAATCGACCGTCTTCTCATGCCTTGCTTAACTGCGACCACGAGAACGCCATGGCTAGTAACGACGAGTTCGAACCCTATCTCTTGTATCGAGTGGGCGCATCGGCGATCGAGTGCGCGTTGTGGACATTGCCCGACGGCGCCGGTGCGTTGGCGATGTTTCTCACCGAAACTGCGGCCAATCAGCATTGTTCAGCGGCGGCGGGCGGCGAACAATGGCGCGCGTCGCGCCCCCCTCGCGCTGAGCTGGTCCAAGTGCTGAAGCTCGTCTATCGCTCTGGACTGCGCTATGCAGTTCTCAATCCGACGGCTGAGTCGGGCAGCCATGTTTTTGAATTGCGGCGCGTGCTGCAGGAGCTTGGCGAATTGCCGGCATGAGTTCTCATTGAATCTCTCTCCGGCTAGCTTGGCTGAAAATCAATATGCGGATCGCGATCAATGCAATGACCACCAGGCCCGGCGGCGCCCTCACGGTGCTCGCTGGATTGCTCCGGGCGTGGCGCCGCGCGGATGACGTGGAGTTGATGGTGCTCGCCAGTGTGCCGCAGACCATTCAAACACTTCACGATCTCCAGCTTGACATCCATGTTGAATCAAACGCAGCGCGGCGCGGCCCCATTTCGCGTGCCGTCTGGCAGCGATTCTTCACAGGATTCTGGCTGCGCGACCATCACGTCGACGTGCTCATCAACAACAATCACTACCTGTCGGGAGTATCCTGCCCGCAGGTGGTGCATCATCACAACCTGTGGCGATTCATGACCCCCGAACTCGGCATTGCAGCGGGCCGAGGTTGGCGCGATCGGCTGCGCGATCGCGCCGCGCGTCGCGCGCTTCATCGCGCCGCGGCGAATGTCTTTGTCTCGCAATTTCTACGCACGCAGGCCGAGCAGTTCGTTCCGGATTCCTCGTCGCGCTATCACGTAGTTCCCAACTGCCTGGACGACGTCAGAGTGGGCGCCCCAGTAAGTTCGGCTCCGACCAGTGATACACGCACGCTGCTGGCGGTGCAAAGCGCCAATCCACACAAAGACAACCTCACCTTGGTCTGTGCGCTGGCTCAGCTTCGCGGCGCCGCTCCAATGTTCGATTGGCGGCTCGAGTTCGCCGGCAGCGCCGGTCGTGCCGATTGGGCGCCGGTCCGGCAACTGGCCGAGCAACTTGGAGTCGCCGCGCACATCGACTGGCTGGGATTTCTCGATCGCCACCAATTGAACGCGCGTTTGCGCGCCGCTTTTTGCCTCGTGGCCAGCAGTCGACTGGAATCGAGCGGCCTCACCCTGATCGAAGCGATGGCCGTTGGCTGTCCAGTGGTCGCCACACGGATCGGCGCGTTTGAAGAATACGCAGGCGACGCCGCCTTGCTATTTTCGCCTGGCCACGCAGAAGAGTTGGCCGCGGCCGTCAAGCGACTCGAAGAGCCGGAGTTGCGCGAGCGATTAATTGGTCTCGGCCGCCAGCGTGCCCAAAGGTATCGCTGGTCAGAGTGGTCGCCGAAGTTTCTCGAAATTGTGCGTCATGCGGCTACTTTGAAATCGCCAAGATCCGAGCGGTAATAGCGAATAATTCGTGATACGCCACCAAAGACTGGCCAAGCCGCCGGCGTCGCATACAATCGATGGCTTGCACGGCAGAACGTAGTTATTGCGGCATTACTCAATCTGTGAGCGAAACTTGGCGATTCCATCGGCCACCAGCACCGCATCGACCGATTCAACATCAGACGGCGCCGACCTGCGGCAAGCAATTGCCCTGCGCAATCCGGCAACCGCCGCCCTGCTGGCTTGGCTCATCCCTGGCCTGGGGCACATCTATCAAGGCCGTCCCGCCAAGGGGGTGATGTTTTCCGTCTGTATCTTGTCGATCTTCATATTTGGCCTTGTCTTGGGACAAGGGCGTGTCGTCTACGCTGCTTGGGGTCCCCAAGAGAATCGCTGGCATTTTCTCTCGCAAGTTGGCGTGGGGCTACCCGCCGCGCCGGCCGTAATTCAATGGCAGCGAGTACGCGCCGGCAAGAAACCGCTATTCGGCGATTCTCGCTTCATGGCGCCTCCTTCGTATAACGCCGACGGCTCCAACGAACTGCATCTGCTGCACAAAAACTTGAATCGCTATTTCGAGCTGGGCTCGGTCTATACCATGATCGCGGGCCTCTTGAATATGCTTGTCATCTACGACGCCTGGGCAGGTCCCGCTTTCGCCCTCCGCCGTAAGCAACCGGATGCAGATTCTGAGCAAGACGCGCCGAGCGCCGGCAAGGGGTCTTAGGAGCCGTTCGAAATGGTCACGCCACTATTGGCTAGTCATGTCGCCGATCTCTGGTACGCGTTGCCGCTGATCGTCAGCATCAGCCTCGTCTACGCCGGCACGCGCTTGGAGCACATGGAAGACATCCTGCCGCGCGCCGCTCGGATGGCTTGGTGGACGATCTTCTTTCTGTCGCTCTTGTTCGTCTTGCTATACCTCGTCGCTCGGTGGCTCTGATGCCGCGTTTTCAGAGTCTCTTGTTCGTCTGCTGCAACACGCGCGAAACCAGTCATCCACGCGGCTGCTGCAACCCCGACGCGTCCGATGCTCTGCGAAACGCCTTTCAAAGCGAGATCAAGCGCCGCAGTCTCGGGCCGCTGGTGCGAGCCTGCAAGTCGGGCTGCCTGGAACAATGTGAACTGGGGCCGACCGTGGTTATTTATCCACAAGGGATTTGGTATGGTCACGTCACACCCGCCGACGTGCCTCGGATCGTGGAAGAAACATTGATCGGCGGTCGTGTGCTGGACGATCTCGTAATTGATGAAAGTTTGCTGAACACGCGCGGGCGCGGTTCGACGCCGCCGACAGATCACTAAACGCGGAGTGCCGCTTGTGTCCGAAGGCGCTCCTGACCATCGCACGCCGCTGGGCTGGTTTGGCCTCTTTACGGGTCCAATGCTTTGCGTGGCGCTTCTCTGGGGGCAACGTTCGGGCTGGCTGCTCGATCCCGCTCGCCCGGCGCTCAACGCTGTGGCCGCTGTCACGGCACTCATGGCGCTTTGGTGGGTCACAGAAGCGATTCCCGTGGCAGTTACCGGCCTGTTGCCGCTCGTGTTGTTTCCACTGCTCGATCTTGCGCCAGCCCGCGATGTGGCGGCCGCTTACGGCAATCGACTTTTGTTTCTATTTCTGGGCGGCTTTCTCATCGCGTTGGCGGTGGAGGAAAGCGGTCTCCACCGCCGCTTGGCGCTAGCCGTCATAGCCTGGGTTGGCGGCGGCGCATCGAGATTGATCCTTGGCATGATCCTCGCGACGGGCCTTTTATCGATGTGGATGTCGAACACCGCCACCACCATCCTGATGCTCCCCATCGCCACCAGTCTGATGACCCATGTCGACGCTTGTGTCGCCGACGAAGCGCTGCGCCGCCGCTTTGGCACGGCGCTCATGCTTGGTGTGGCCTACGCCGCTAGCCTCGGCGGTATGGCCACTCTGATCGGCACCCCTACCAACGTGCTGTTCAAGGAACTATATATCGCCACCCTGGGAGAGCGCGCCCCGCCCATTACCTTTGGCGGCTGGATGCTCATGGCCGCACCATTGTCGCTCACCTTGCTCGTCCTTTGCTGGGCGCTCTTGGCCAAGCTGCTGTTCCCTGTCGGCAACGAAAGTGTCGGCGGCCACGAAATGATTGCCATCGAACGCGCTCGGCTCGGCCCGCTGCGCCCCGTCGAATGGCGCGCCGGCGCCATCTTCGTGATCACCGCGCTGTTATGGGTCTTTCGCGAACCGCTCGCCGGCTGGGGCTGGGCGCCCTTGATCGGCTGGGGCAAGTCTTCCAGCGGCGCCGAACCGGTCGACGACGCCACCATCGCCGTCTTCATGGCGCTCGTCTGTTTCATCATTCCGCGCGATCGACTAGTCGGTCGCCCCCTTTTGGAATGGAGGCGCGCAACCGATGTTCCTTGGGGTGTGTTGCTCCTATTTGGAGGTGGGTTGGCGCTAGCGCAAGGCATGGCCCACACCGGGCTCGACAAATACCTGGGCGGCGCCATCGGCGACCGACTCGTTGGCATGTCGCCGGTCGTCATCGCGATCGTGCTCGCGCTTGGGGTCACATTGCTGTCGGAACTCACCAGCAACATCGCCTGCGTGAACATCACCTTGCCCGTCATGGCCTCGTTGGCGCAGAGCATCGAATGCGATCCGCGCCTCTTGATGCTGCCGGCCGCGCTGGCCGCCAGTTGCGGCTTTATGCTGCCGGTGGCTACCGCGCCCAACGCCATTGCCTACGGCACGGGCCGTATCTCCGCCCGCCAAATGCTGTGGGCTGGCCTGTGGCTCGATCTGGTCTGCGTGTTGGCGATTGTGCTGTTTGTATTTGTAATTGGCGTCCCGGCCCTTGGTGTTAGCCTGCACGGATTACCCGACTGGGCTCGTCCCGCGCCGTAGTGTTTGCCCTAATTGCCTGGCTTGCCGACGCGTCGGATTCCCGCCAGTTGTCGTGCTAGCGGTGTTCAACTACCGCTATTAGATCAACCGATAACTAAGGGCGGAAAACGTCCGCGCGCACTGGATTGCATCGGCGCGGTTTTGTAATCTGCCGCGCTCTCGAAGGTGTCTCGGCGTCGTTAGCGGGTAGCGCATGCCGCCACGGATGGGTCGTTTGTCGCTGGTCCGGGTCTTAGGCGTCTGGGCCACTTGCTGTTGGCTACTTGCCGCGGGTTCAGGCTGCGCCGTCATGAAGGCGGCGCATCAGCCATCGAAGCGTGACCTCTCCGTGCTCACCGATGGTGTACCGCGCACGCATGTCATTGCCGAACTCGGCGCGCCAGTTTGGACCGAAGAACGTGACGGCGGCACCACTGACGTTTTCGCCTTCAAGCAAGGCTATTCCAAAGGCGCCAAGGCGTTACGTGCCATGGGGCACGCCACCGCAGATTTTCTAACAGCGGGCCTTTGGGAAGCGGCCGGCACCCCTATCGAGATCATGGCCGACGGCACACCTGTCAAGGTTGAAGTCTCTTACGACGCCAATTACTACGTCGAAAGCGTGCATGTGATCGAAGGTCAGGAGGTCATGGCCGACTCGCGCCTACTCCGGTGGAAGAAGCGTCAGCGCCAACGCGGACCGCTCTTGGCCCGGCGAGACCGAGCCACTGCCGCCGATACTTCAAACACCTCTTCCGACGAGAAGGCGGATCCGCCTCCCGTGGTGCAAACCGCCGCCGCCACAGCGGGCGTTCCCTAGCGCAAACAGCCACAACCCGGCTAGTGCCTGGATCTACTTAATCATGTCCTTCACGGTCATGCCCGACGGTATCATCGGCAGCACATGCTCCTGATACGGCACCTGCACGTCGAGCAAGTAGGGGCCGTCGGAGTCGATCATCTCCGTCAGCGCCCGCTCCAACTCTTTTTTCTCGCTCACGAAGCGCGCCTGCCACCCAAACCCTTTGGCGATGGTTACAAAGTCGGGATACCGCGACTGCGGGCCAATGCCGTTTCCCTGGCCGATCGCCTCCGGATTGTCGATCGGCCCCAGATAAGTGTGCGCCCGATTGCCGGCATGGAATCGATCTTCCCACTGCATCACCATCCCCAGGTGTTGGTTGTTGAGCAACAACACTTTGACCGGCAACTTCTCGCAGGTGGCGGTCGCCATCTCTTGCACGTTCATCAAGAAGCTGCCGTCGCCATCGATGTCGATCACCAGACTCTCGGGGTGCGCCGCCTGCGCGCCTAGCGCCGCGGGCAGACCAAACCCCATCGTCCCCAACCCCGAACTAGATAGCCATGTGCGCGGCTTGCGGAACTTGAAGTGCTGCGCCGCCCACATCTGATGCTGCCCCACACCCACCGTCACAATCGTGTCGCGCTGGGCGCACAACCGAGATAAGACCTCAATGGCGTGTTGCGGCACAATGCCCGCAAACTCGCGGTCGTAGCTAAACGGTTCGTCGCGCTTCCACTGGGCGACTTGTTTGACCCAGGCCGAAATATCGTCCGGCTTTTCAACGATCTTGTTCAACTCAGTCAGCGCGTACTTCACATCGCTGATGATCGGAATGTGCGCCGCCTTGTTCTTGTTGATCTCCGAGGGATCGACGTCGATATGGACAATTTTCGCTCCCTTGGCGAACTCCGCCACCTTGCCCGTCACGCGGTCGTCGAATCGCACACCCAAGGCGATCAGCAAATCGCACTGATCCACCGCGTAGTTGGCGTACACGCTGCCGTGCATCCCCAGCATGTCGAGCGATAGCGCCTCATCTCCAGGAAAAGCGCCGAGCCCCATCAACGTCATAGTGGTCGGAATCCCCGTCCGCCGCACCAAATCGTTTAACTCCGGCGACGCCTCCGACGCGATCACCCCGCCGCCGGCGTAAATCACGGGGCGCTTCGAGCGCTTGATCGCCGCCGCCACCTGCGCAATCTGCTCCGGCCGCGCTCGCCGCACTTCCACCCGATAACCCGGCAATTGCAACGGCTCGTCGTAGTCGGGCACGATCTTCGAAATCTGCACGTTCTTTGGCACGTCCACTAGCACCGGCCCTGGCCGACCGGTGGTGGCCACATGAAACGCCTCTCGCATCACCCGCGCCAAGTCGGCCACGTCGGTCACCAGATAGTGATGCTTGGTGATCCCGCGACACACCTCGACGATCGGCGTCTCCTGAAACGCGTCGGTCCCAATTACCGGCGTCGGCACCTGACCGGTAATCGCAATCAGCGGAATCGAGTCCATCTTGGCGTCGGCAATCGCCGTCACCAGGTTGGTCGCGCCCGGTCCGCTGGTCGCCATGCACACCCCCGGCCGGCCGGTAGTGCGGGCGTATCCTTGGGCTGAAAAGCCACCGCCCTGCTCATGTCGCGGCAAAATTGTCCGTATCGAGTCCCGAAACTTGGTCAGCGCTTGGTGTAGCGGCATGCTGGCTCCGCCCGGATAGGCAAAGATCACCTCAACTCCGTGGTTCACCAGCGACTGCACCAGAATATCGGCCCCATTGACCAATTCTCCAGAGGTCGAGGCGGAAGTTGTTGGAGCAGCGATAGTTGCCACGAGAATGCCTTTCCAGGGTGGGGAGGTTGAATCGCTCGTTTGCCATCCATCTGGGTGCGAACTAATCACCCGGATTGCGAACTCTTCAGGATATTGGGACCAGCGCCCCGTTTCAACCGCGATAAGAGCCAGGCGGCCTGCCGCTTACGACGCATGGCGCCCTCAGCAGGTTCGCCAACGCCCTCCAGGGCACATGTAGCACTGACTGAAAAAATGTGCAGTATCCAGCTCACGAACGAAGATTGCTCAGAAGGTTCGCGAGGCCGGACGGTAGTGCTTCAAAACAAATCGCCGCAGCGTCAGGATTGCTGCCAGGTTGATTGCCTTCAAGGCAATTAACCATGTTGGCACAAGCTGCGACTCGATAAAGTCGGTCACGCCGAAAGTGAAATAGCTTGCCTTGCGGCGTACACCAATTCAATCGGTGATCGATTGTAACGGACAAAGCGAGCCGCAGCGAGCGCGGCAAGCGCCATCCAAATCACGCCCTCGGCCAGATTGAACCAGTGATAGATATCGCCAAAAGCATCTCCGGCGTGATAGCGCCACCACACATGGCCCATTGGCATTAACCGCCTGGCACCGACTCGCCGCGCACCAAGTCGGCGAACGTCTGCCGCTCTCGAACCACATGGCTCTTGCCGTCCACGACCAGCACTTCCGCTGGCAGCGGCTTGGAGTTGTAGTTCGACGCCATAACAAATCCGTAGGCCCCGGCGCACTCGATCACGAGGTAGTCACCCACCCCTGCAGCGGGCAGTTCGCGCGTGCAGACGAAGCCCCCTTCCTCCTGCGTAAAGATGTCTCCCGACTCGCACAAGGGGCCTCCCACCACCACATCTCGCAGCGGCCGCTCCTCGCCGCGCCCATCCACAGCCACGATCGACATGGGATGGTAAGCCCCGTACAGTATCGGCCGCGCCAAGTTGTTGAATCCGGCGTCAAGCAAATAAAAGGTGTTGCGTCCAGACTGCTTCACGGCCCGAATCTCGCACACCAGGTAGCCACTCTCTGCCACCAAGTAACGGCCCGGCTCGATCTCCAGCGTGATCTTATGTCCCACCTGCTGCTCGATCCGCTGCCGTGTCGCGTTCCACAATTGGTAGTATGCGTCTAGGTCGACATAACTCTGTCCTTCGCGGTATGGAATCGGCAGACCGCCGCCGACGCTGATCGTACGCACAACTCGCCCCACTTCCGCCACGGCTCGTTCCATCGCCTGGCACACTTGCGACAAGTGCTCCAGATCAGTCCCCGAGCCAATGTGCATGTGCAGGCCGCTGATCGATAGCCCGTGCCGATCGGCGCGCAAGAGGCAGTCGGCTAGTTGTTCGTGCCAGATGCCATGCTTCGACTGTTCGCCGCCGGTGTTCGTTTTCTGGCTGTGCCCATGGCCAAACCCCGGATTGATCCGTAGCGTGATGTCGCGCCCCGGCGCGTGGGCGCCAAGTTGGTCGATCATGTCGGGCGATCCGCAATTCACGTGAATCCGCTTGTCGATCACCAAGTCGAGCGCGCCGCGGTCAAAAATGTCGGCGGTGTAGACGATCGGCGGCGGATCGCCAGCCGTCGAGTAGCCCGCTGCCAATGCGCGATGAACTTCCCCTTCGCTCACGGCGTCGACCAACACCCCATGCCGCCGCGCCAGATCGAGAATCGCGATGTTCGAACACGCCTTTTGGGCATAGCGAATCACGTCAAATTCGCGTAGATCCTCGATCCGCTCAATAATCTTTGCCGCGTCATACACATACGTCGGCGTGCCATGCCGCCGCGCCAACTCAACGATGTTGATTCCGGCAATTTCGCTGCGAATGGGCGTAAAGGTGGGAAGCGTGGGCATGTGCTACTTTGTTGGGTTTAGTTCACCGAGACTCGTAGGCTACTGCTAGAAACCTAACAAAGCGCGCCCTGTGATAAAAGCGGTTGTCGCGACACTTGCACTATGAAGTTGGCCTCGGCCCTACCGGGTCGTTATGCTGGCCGCGGACTCCCACGGTACTCGCAAGACAGGTGACCCGCGTGACAAGTTCGCAATCACTCTGCCGCTATGGCACTGGACGAGATTTTGCTGCTTTGACTCTTGCCTTGGCTGTGGTTGGCCTGGTCGCCGGGGCCATCTATCTGGCTTCGCCCGGACCGAAGATGACAGAGGCCGCCCAGCAGTTCTTGTCCTCTCTCGACGATGCCGGTAAGGCCAAGGCGCAAGCGCCCTTCGACGATCAGCGGCGCGTGGCCTGGCACTTCATTCCCATGCCCACCCGCAAGGGGTTGCAAATCAAGGAAATGGCCGACGCCCAGCGCAAGGCGGCGCACGCGCTTCTGTCCGCAGCGCTCAGCGAGGCAGGCTACGGCAAGGCCCAGACCATCATGGAGCTTGAGTCGATCTTGCGCGCGCTGGAGCATGACCGCAAAGACAGTCCCATCCGCGACCCCGAGCGCTACTATTTCACCATTTTTGGCGAACCTGGACTGGAGTCGAAATGGGGCCTCAGCGTCGAAGGCCACCATCTGTCGCTCAACTTCGTGGTTGATAAGAATCGCATCGTCTCGCACACGCCTGCGTTCTTCGGCGCCAACCCGGCCGTTGTGCAAGCCGAGGTCGGCGTTGGTCCCAAACGGGGCACGCGCGTCTTGGCCCAAGAAGAATTGCTCGCCTTCGAACTGATCAACTCGCTGGGAGACGATTCACGCAAGCAGGCCATCATTGGCGAAAAGGCTCCGCACGACCTGCGCGCGGCCGGCGAGCCCCAGCCTCCGCAAACGGCGCCCGAAGGCATCTCTGCGGCGAACCTCTCTGTCGAGCAGCAAGAAACCCTCCGCAAACTCATCGCCGCGTACGCCGCCAACATGCCGCAAGCGGTCGCCGCCGCGCGAATCGAAGAAATCGGAAATGCGGGCTTCGAAAAAATCCATTTCGCCTGGGCCGGCGCGCTCCAGCCCGGCATCGGTCACTACTACCGAGTGCAGGGGCCGACCTTCCTGATCGAGTTCGTCAACACCCAGCCTGATTCAGCAGGCAACCCCGCCAATCATATTCATTCGGTCTGGCGCGACATGCAGGGCGATTTCGCCATCCCGATCGGTCACGACCACAAGCAAGACGCAGAAAAGCCCTGAGTCCTCGTGGTTCTGCTGGCCGTTAAGGTTGCCCGGCGAGCGGAAAGTCCATCTGCCAAGCGCCTGCGCGAATTCTCGACAAGCAAAGAGCAGCGCGGCGTGGCTGTTCGTCACGGCCGCGCTGCCCAATTCATCGCGTCGCTACGCTGATAAGTCAGTCAGCAGCATCCAATGCGCCCGCGTTACTCGACCAAATAGGGAATCGAGCTATAGATCGATTGCGGATGGCGGGCGGGATCGTATTTGGCGATGACGCCCGCTTGCTGCAGATCGTACCGAATCCGCACGCCGACGGAGTAACCGTTGCCGCTAATCGACTCGCGCGAGAAGGGATGGAACGAGAAGATGCCATCCGAGCCACGAATTCGTCCGTACCAGTCGCGCCCCGCGTTGAAGCGATCAACGTTCTGGTTGGTCGTCTCATGGCAGCGGCGGCACGATTGACGATCAACTTCCACAAAGCCGGCGTCGTAGTTGGCGGGGACAATGTGGAACGCCGCCGTCGTGGTGGGCGCGGCGGTCGATACACCACCCGCCCCCACGCGCCATGCAGTGCTGTGCGCCGAGCGAAAGGTGGTGGTTTCCAACAGTGTGGCGACAAGTTGATCGTCGCCGACTGCGGGCAGCACGTCCTGCCCCATCGATTGCTGAAACACGCGGCGACCTGGCTGATAGTCGGTCAGCGAAAACCGACGCGCCGGCAATGGCTGTGATAAGTGATTCATGAGCTGTGCCAGTTGAGGCTGCTGCTGCCAGTTCGGCTTCAACTCGGTGATGCGTTTCGCCAGATCGTCGGCTGTGGGGAAGGGACGAAAGACATCTACGGCCCAGTCGCCTGATTCGCGCGTACGAACACGCAGTTCAAACGCGTAGTCGTAACCGTCGGGGCCACGCAGCGTAAGGATTTCTCCAAAGATGGTTCCGACCGGATAGGTCCATCCATAGCCAGTGGCGCCATCGGTTCTGCCTGGCTTTTGATACCAAACAATTGGCAAACGGCGCCCCTGTTGATCCTTGGGCAGAAGCAGAAAGCGAAACGGCTTGACACTCGCAGCGCGATGAGCGCCTGCTGGTGTGCCCCACGGAAATTCCACGTTGCCGTTGCCAAACGGCTCGCTGTCATTTGCCGAGATGTTGTAGGTGGCGCTATGCACTCCGGGGAATGCGCCGTCCCAAAACTGATACGCCTTCGGCATCTCAGAATCGGTGTAGATGATGAGTTGCGGATCGTCGAGCACGCTTTGAATATGCGGATCGTCGACCTTTGGCAGCAGCCGCCGATAGAGCGTTTCCGTGGCGGTGTTCATGAGCTTGACGGCCGGTTGTTCCATAGTCGGCTTTTCGAAACTTCCTTGTTTCTCAAGACTCGCGAGAGTCAGACAGAGCATCCAAAGGGGGTTCATCGAGGTCGCCTCCGTACGCGAGGGGTGAGAAAAACAGAAAACCAATGGCAGCCGTCACACAGTCGTGCGACGCGCGCGACGAGAGAGTCGCAAATTAGGGCGAGAGACATGCCCCATTCGGTTGGGTAGGTTCAAGCGAGCCATCAATTCAAATCGTTGTATGCGAATTTGTTGATGTGTTAGGTAGGGTCCGACCATGTGAGCAGACACCTCCCGCCAGCAACAGGGGGCTGCCGTGAAAATAGCAAGAAAGAGAAAAATTTAACGCCGCTAGAACGCGCGATCAGGAAGAATGGCGAATCTGGAAAAAGACAGTCGCCAACGTCAGTAATGCGCGCACGTCAAATGGGCTCGCCCTTCCAGCGCACAAATCCTTCCATGGCGTAGTACTCGGGCAGTCCGAATCGATTGTAGACATCGGCAGTGCCGCGATTGCGATCTTCGGCCCGCTGCCAGAACTCGCGCGGATCGTCCGGGCCAGGAAAGAGTGCTGTGTCCTTTTGCGATTCGTGGCGGAAGATGGCGAGTTTCTTTTGTTCCAGATCGCGCGGACTGAGCGGAACCGCAATTTCGATTTCGTGTGGGGCCCACTCTTGCCAAGCGCCACGATAGAGGAGCACATCGGGACGGCTGCCGCGATCGGATTCGATCTGCTTTACCGCGCGGAAGATCGCTTCGGCGCAGACGCGATGGGTGCCGTGCGGATCGGAAAGGTCGCCCGCGACATACACTTGGCCCGGATCGACACGCTCGATCAACTCGCGGATCAATCGCACATCGTCGTCACCAATGGGCCGTTTGGCGATGGTGCCGGTGCGATAAAACGGCAAATCGAGGAAGTGCAGGTTCTCCTCGCGCACGTTGATCGAAGTGGCGCCCGCCTTGGCCTCGCCCCAGCGAATCAGGGCCTTGATGCGGAGCACGGTCTCAGAATCGGGCTGGCCAGGTTTCTTGTCCCTGAGCGACTGCCCCACTTCGTCCTCCAACTGTTGCGAGCGCGACTGATCGATGCTGAATATTCGGTTGTACTCGGCTGCCAAATCGGCGAGCCAGCGGGCGTCGTGATCAAAGACCGCAATGTTGCCGCTGGTCATGTAGGCGATATGCACGTCATGTCCGTCTTCGACCAGGCGGATTAAGGTGCCGCCCATGCTGATCACGTCGTCATCAGGATGGGGGCTAAAGCAGAGTGTGCGCTTTTGTTCACGACCGGCGGGATGGTATTCGATGGTGTCCATCATCCAGCGAAACACGCGATGCGCCACCGTTTGCGCCGGGCCGTGATGCCGCAGCAATTGATGCAAGTTGTGGTTGCGAAAATCGTTGTCGTCGAGCTTCAGCAGCGCCTTGCCAGTGCGCTCGGCCAGCCAGAGCACCGCTCGCTTGATGAGCGCGTCGGTCCAGTTGACGCCCCCCAAGAGCCACGGCGTGGCTACGCCCGTCAGCTTGGCCGAAGCGGCCCGATCGAGCAGAAACGCGGCGTCTGGATGCTCGCGCAGATAACTGGCGGGCACACGATCTGTGAGTGGCCCTTCGACCGCCTCGCGAACGATTGTAGATTTATGTTCGCCCAGCGCCATCAAAATGATCTTGCGCGCATCGAGAATGGTGCCGATGCCCATGGTGATGGCGCTGGTGGGCACATTCTCCTCGCTGAAAAAGTCGCTGGCGGCGTCTTTGCGAGTGATCGGGTCCAGCGTCGCAAGCCGTGTCCGGCTATGCCGCGGGCTAAAGGGTTCGTTGAAACCGATATGTCCATTGCGACCGATGCCGAGTAGTTGCAAGTCGATGCCACCGGCGCGCTCGATCAGTTCTTCGTACCTGCGGCAATGATCGTCCACGCGGTCAGGGGGAATCGTGCCGTCCGGAATGTGGATGTTCTCGCGCGGGATGTTCACATGATCGAAGAAGTGCTCGAACATCCAGCGGTGGTAGCTTTGCAGTTGATCGCGATCGAGCCCGAAGTATTCATCGAGATTGAAGGTGACGACATGGGAGAAGTCGAGCCCTTCTTCGCGGTGCATGCGGATCAACTCGCGGTAGACGCCGACTGGGGTGGAACCAGTCGGCAGTCCCA
The DNA here is from genome assembly GCA_019694455.1 of Pirellulales bacterium. Taxonomy (NCBI): domain Bacteria; kingdom Pseudomonadati; phylum Planctomycetota; class Planctomycetia; order Pirellulales; species Pirellulales bacterium. The sequence continues at coordinate 53,748 of JAIBBY010000005.1, read as the reverse complement.
GCACGGCTGCCTGACCAAAGCCATTGCGTTCGCGAATCAACCGCGAAATGGTTTGGGCGACAAGCCGGGCCAGATCGCCGTGCGAGTCGAATACGTAGGAGGGAATGTGGGTGCCGGAAACGGGGCGGGCGGCCGGCTGTGCGGCCGTGCTAGAAAGTGTGGTCGCCATGCCTGGTGACAGTTGTCCTCTCGAATGGTTCGTGCCGAAGACAGAACTGGATAGTATGGCATTGTTGGTCCAATATTTCCATGCAGAGTTGAGGTTGGCAACCTTACAGCAAAGCCTGTCATGCATCCCGGAAGCGACGACAATCCGTATTTAGCGCCAGTCGGGGACACGAATAGTTCGTTGCCAAGTTATCTCAAGGCAGCGGTAATGGCCGCCTCGCTACCCGGTCCGCCATTGTTGGTGGCTGGCGGGCTATGGGTATCGCGAGGGGGTATTGGCGGAGTAGCGGCGTTAGTAGTCGCCATTTTCTGGGCGGCGCGATTGGCAGTGACGGCATTTCGCCTGTCCATGCCGCTGGGCGCCGCCGTGCTGCTGGGCGAACTTGTGGCCATCATAGCGTCCTGGGTGGTAGTAGTCGCGAATTTCCATTCTCCCCACTAAACTCAGCCGGGGCACTATCGGCTCAAAAGCGGAGTCGCGATTTGACAACCTTGAGCGTACTAGCGATCCATGCCCATCCGGACGATGTGGAATTTCAATGCGCAGGCACGTTGGCGCTATTGGCCGCACGTGGCCACCAGATAACGATCGGCACCATGACGCCGGGCGATTGTGGTAGCCGCGAGTTGGGTCCGGATAAGATCGCGGCGGTGCGACGCGCGGAAGCGCGTCGCGCGGCGGAACTGATCGGCGCGGAATACCGCTGTTTGGAGTTTCGTGATCTTTCGATTGTGATCGACAACGACTCCAAACGGCGAGTCACAGAACTCGTTCGGCGCTTGCGACCAGATGTCATCTTGACTGCGCCCCCCGTCGACTACATGGATGACCACGAAGCGACCAGCCGCCTGGTGCGTGACGCCGCATTCAACGCAAGCTGCCCAAACTACGCGACTCGTCAATGGGAACCGGCGGCTGCCACAGCAAAGATTCCTCACCTGTATTACGTGGATCCGTTGCAGGGCGAAGACCTGTTTGGCAACGCCATCGTGCCCGACTTCTATGTGGATGTCACGAGTGTGTTCGACACCAAGCGCCAAATGCTGGCCTGCCACGATAGCCAGCGCGGTTGGTTGCGGGCTCAGCATGGCGTCGACGAATATCTGGAGAGCCAGGAGCGCTGGTCGCGCGCGCGCGGCACGGAATGTGGTGCGGTACATGCCGAGGCGTTTCGTCAGCACGTGGGACATCCCTACCCGCACGACGCGCTGCTGGCGCAGTTGCTGCCAGAGTTTGTGAAGGCGCGGTCGCCATGAGTGGCGACCTGCGGATCTTGGCGCTGGAGACGACCGGCACGGCCGGCAGTGTGGCGGCGCTTTCCGGTAAAAAGTTGCTGCACGAAGCTGCGCTTGATCCTCGACAGCGCAGCGCGCAATCGCTCGCGCCAGCGATCCAGCAGTTGCTGGCCGAGGTCGGCTGGCGTTCGGCGGACGTGCAGTTGACTGCGGTCGCTATTGGCCCCGGATCATTCACCGGATTGCGCGTGGGAGTGATGACCGCCAAGACGTGGGCCTACGCTACGGGAGGCGCCGTGCTCGGTGTGAACACCCTAGAGGCGATCGCCGAGCAATCGTTGACTGAGCCGGGCTGCGTGACCGTGGTCTTCGACGCGCAGCGAAAACAATTGTTTAGCTCTTGTTACGAGAGGCGGCCGGATGCGATCTTGCAAGAGTTGTCGCCCGTGACAATCATCAACGTCGACGATTGGCTGCAGTTGCTGGCGCCGGGAATGCGAGTGAGTGGGCCGATGCTGGAGCGGATCGGTCAGCAACTACCCGCGCATTCCGCGCCGGCCGATCCCCGGACGTGGCATCCACGGGCCAGCACGGTGGGACAGTTGGCGGCGCGCGATTGGATGGCTGGCCGACGCGATGACCTGTGGGCTCTTGCCCCGAACTACTATCGTCGCAGCGCCGCCGAGGAGAAGGCCGACGAAAGTTGCGGCGGCGCCTAATTGGTTACGTTCGCGGCGCCGCGATTCTCGCGATTGTTGTCGTCGGCCTCCGCCTTCCTTTGCGCCGCCAATTGATCCCCGGTGTAGAGGTCTTCATCGGCAGGAGCGGGCCGCCGTGTGCCGCCCGAAACTTGTTCCAGCAGGTCGAGCAGGGCGGCAATTATCTTCGATTCGGCGTCGACCTCCAGACCGGCGCTGCGCGCAGGCCAGGTGGTGTAGCCACCCAAAAAATGCTGCTCGCGTGGCGGAATGTAGCCTTCGGCGCCATTGGCCAGTTCCATGTTCATGAGCGGTTGGAAAGGCGACTGCGCCTTGAGCCGCAACCCGGTAATCGAAAAGACCTCGTTGGGAATCGCCGCGATTCCCAACTCGCCAAGGCGAACGGCCTGCAGCACCAGTTCAGTATTGGGATGATCGCGCATCCAGATCGCCTGTTCGGCGTAGACCTCGGGCAAGTCTTGTGGGCGTCGCTCGCCGCGTTGACGATTGATCGCTGCGGCCCGCTCGATTCGCTCTGGCGAGGGCAGGCGACGCGCGAGTGTCAGCTTCGATTCTGCCATTGCCAGCGAGACATCAGAGCGATAAGCGATTTGGCCCAAGGCGGTCAGGGCCAGATCGCCGAGTTCTTGGGCGTACTGTTGGCGCGAATAGCCGATTCGCTGAGGACGCGAATAATCCATCCAATGCAAATCGCCGCTGGTTCCTTGCGACATGATGCCGACGAACGGCATCGCGCCGTCGCGCCGCAATTTGCCTTCGAGATAGCCAGCGAACTCCCCAAAGTAGTCGGCCGAGAACCCGTCGCCGTGGCCAAAATAGTGCATCGAAAAGTTCGCCAGCACGGCCAATGGCCGACTATCCATCGTTTGGATGCTGAACAGCGTGAGATCGGCGTCCACCGGGCCGGCGGGGGACAGATATGTGGGGTTCTGATAACCGGGATGCATCATCGCGCGAACTGTCTTGTCGCCAAACGGATCGACCGCGGTGTGTTCCGGCCGCACGAGCCAGCGGCGGCAGTGCGTGTGCTCGGGCGCCGTAGTTTTTGACCAACCCGCTTGGGCGGGCGCGAGCAGCGCGTGCGCCTGGGTGATTCCTTCCGCCACGCGAGGGACAAAGTACTCGACATACGCGGCGTCCTGACGCGCGCCTAAACAGAAATCCATCAAGCTCGGAGCGCTGTGAGTGTGCGTGGCCGCAATCAAGATGCGATTCGCGGGTATGCCGGTCGCCGCTTCAGCGCGAATTTTGATCTTGTCGCAGATGTCGCGCGGAATCATACAAGAATCGACCACGACGATTGCCAGCGTCAAATGGTCATCGGCCAGCACGAGGCAACGAGCATACAGTGGATCGTCCACCCGGTTGCTGGTGGCCTCCAGAAATCCGCCGTTCCGAATCGCCGGCAAGACGCGAGGCGACACATCAATCGCCGCGCAGCCCGCGCGGAATTGAACAGCCATTGCCAAATGAAACTGAAGACAAAACGTGGCCAGCGCTGCGAGAACGAACCAAGCTCGCTGTTGGAGAATAGCAGAGGAGTACATTGAGCCATCCGCAAAGTGGGTTGGTAGGCGATTCTATTTTAAGCGGGTCTGCATGATACTGCCGGCGGTCGTGATTTTCATGCATGAACCACAATGGTCAGATGCCGCTGCCCTTGGAGCTTCGCATTGTCCCAACTGCTCCTTTGGCGATAATTCATTTGTGGCGAGCCGATCCGGAGCATCGGCGTACAATATCCACTTGGATTTTCGGGAGCCGACATGACGATTGAAGCGGCGGCCGGAGGCGTTCCTGTTCCATTCGTATCGGGCGTGACTATCGCCGACTATCTAATTCGTCGGCTGCAAGATTACGGCATCGGCCATGTCTTCGGGATACCGGGAGACTATATCCTGGCGTTCTACGCACAGTTGAGTCAAAGCCCGATTCAGGTGATTGGCTGCACACGGGAGGACAACGCGGGCTTTGCCGCCGACGCCTATGCGCGTGTGCATGGCATGGGCGCCGTCTGCGTGACCTATTGCGTCGGCGGGTTGAGTGTTTGCAATTCGATCGCGGGCGCTTACGCGGAGAAATCGCCGGTGGTGATGATCACCGGATCGCCCGGCCTGGCGGAGCGGGTGAACAACCCGCTTTTGCACCATCGGGTCCGCGATTTTCGCACGCAGTACGAAGTGTTTGAAAAGATTTGTGTTGCAGCCACGGAACTGAACGATCCGTTTACGGCCTTTCGTGAAATCGACCGGGTACTCAACGCCGTGGCGCGTTACAAGCGGCCGGGCTACATCGAGATTCCGCGCGACATGGTTCGCGCCGTGCCGGAGACTCCTTACCGTTACGCCTTTCCCGCGCTCACTAGTGAACCGGCGGCCCTGGCGGAAGCCGTGGACGAAGCGGCACAGATGATCTCGCGCGCGGAGCGGCCCGTGATTATCGCGGGGGTGGAGATTCATCGCTTTGGGCTGGCCGATCGACTGACTGGCTTTGCGGAACAGTCGAAGATACCGATTGCCGCCACCTTGCTGGGCAAGAGCGCGGTGAGCGAGACGCATCCGCTGTACGTGGGACTTTACGAAGGGGCCATGAGCCGCGACGAAGTGACGCAGTTCGTGGAGGACAGCGACTGCGTGATTTTGCTCGGCGAGTTCATGACCGACATCAACCTGGGAATCTTCACTGCCAAGCTCGATCCGAATCGATGCATACTCGCGAACAGCGAGACCCTGCAAATCCGACATCACCGCTTCGACAACGTGTTGCTAGGCGATTTCATTCGCGAGCTAACGGCCCGTAAACCCGCGCCCGGGCAGCGCGGGTTGCCGGCGCGCGCGGGCGCAAGCAGCAAGCCGTTTGCGCCTCAAGCAGGGGCGGCGCTGACAATCGCGAATTTGTTCCGGCGGTTGAACGACGCCTTGGACGACAACACGATTGTCATCGCCGATGTGGGCGACGCGCTGTTTGGCGCAAGCGACCTGGTGATTCGGCAGCGAACAGAGTTCATTAGCCCAGCCTACTACACGTCGATGGGGTTTGCTGTGCCGGCGACGCTGGGCGCCAGTTTTGCGCGCTCCTCGACGCGCGTGATTTGCATCGTGGGAGACGGCGCTTTTCAGATGACCGGCATGGAACTATCGACCATTGTGCGCTACGGTTTCGATCCGATCGTGATCGTGCTCGACAACAAGGGATATGGCACCGAGCGGTTCTTGCACCCCGGCGATTTCAACGACATTCACCCCTGGCGATACCACCGCCTGCCGGAAGTACTGGGGGGAGGAACGGGCTACGATGTGCGCACAGAGGACGAGTTTGAGCAAGCGCTGGTCGCGGCGCTCGCCGATCGCAAGGGGATGAGTTTGATTCAAGCGCACATCGGTGTCGAAGACCGCAGCAAGGCGCTCGATCGATTGGCCGACAAGCTAAGCAAGCGCGTGTAGTTCGACCTCACCGATAAACAACCGCCGAAGCAGATAGCGGCCGCTAGTCCACCAATTGGCGGATCTCGCCCGGCAAGGCTTTCATGCCGTCGATGGTCCAATAGAGATACGGCGGATTGCGATAGATGGCGCTGTTTTGGATGAGGCTGCAGGAGCTCTCGAAGCTCACGGAACTTTCGCAAAGCACCACGCCCTTGATGCGTGGCGAGTCCTTGAACGTGATCGGGCTGCGACTGTGTACTAGCCCTTGTATCTCGTTGGGGTAAAAGTCGTCCGTCAGGCCATCGGTGTAGCCGTTGTAGGGGGCGCCGCTGGGATTGAAGTTGGTGAAGTTCAACAATTCTGACAGGCCAAAGAGAGTGCTGCCAAGCGAGATCTCAACCAGACCTTGGTCGCCGTCGACAATCAGCACGGGAAAGTCGGGGCGATAGTTGTGCATTAACACGGCGTTGTCGATTTTCAACTTGCGTCCGATGCCTAGCCGAACGATCAGCGTGCCGTTGATGCGGCAGTTGCGGATCGTCAAGTCGCCCGAACTGGCGTTAATGTAATAGACGCCATCGGAGTTGAGCGAACCTGAGATCGGGTTGCGACCCGGCGCGAGTGTCAGGTGCTCGATGACACCCGGATTGCCGATTGCGGTGGCCATAGCGATATAGGCTGGTATCACAGTCGAGTCTGGCATGGGCTTGGCCGGCGCGCCGGTGACGCGCTGGCCATACACCGAGCCGGCGTTCAGGAAGCTTTGGCAATGAGCGTCGCCATAAATCGCGCCGTTGTTGTCAATTTGCCCGTTGGTGGAGATCGGACCGTTGTCGGGATCGGCTGAATCGCCATTGTCGATCGTAACTGTGCCAGCGGCATGCAGCGCAGTGTTGAGCGCGGCAAGGGGGACCATATTCGGCACAAGAGTGATCTTCAGTTTCTGCGTCGCACTTCCCTTTTGCCCACTGGCGGTGAGCACCAGTGGATTGAGTTGCGAGTTGGCAATGTTGTTATCGACCGGATCGGCGCCGGAGAGTGTGACCGTGCCGGCGCCAATCTCGCGATTGACGGCCCAGTCTCCATTGGGAACGAGCGTTCGCCAATTGGAGTCTTGCTTGATCTTCAAGAGCCCCATTTGCAATCCGGCTTGCGCATACCTGCGCGCTTCGTATGCCTCATTGGCAGAGCGGAATGCGCGGTTCTTTAGTCGCGCCACCGACAAACCCGTGACAGTGAGCAGCGATACGAGCACGGCCGTGCCCATCACGGCGATATACGTGACACCCCTGCGGCGCATTGACGAGCCGAGCCAAGTTGTATGCGTAGATGGCATCATATATTGGCGCGCACACCCACGGCCGTCGCGAGGACGGCTCCCTGGCGGCTGATGGTCACCGTCACACGCTTCAGCCCTTGATCGGAACCAACGTTAACGTTGGGATCGGTGGCGGAAGCATATTGAACTGAGACCTGCCGGCGCCAGCCTTCCAAATAGGTCAGCGTAGTTCCATTTTTGTACTGCGGGGGCGACTCGTCCCAATTGTGGTAGTCGTCCACATCGTCGAAGTCGCCGCGATTGACTGAGGATTCGCCGCTGTCGCAGCCCAGCGGGCCGGTTCCGGCTGTGTCGACATATGGCTGTGACAGTATCTCGCTTAAGAGATCGTTGGCGAGCGCGTCGGCACGCCCGCGTCGCGCAGTCTGAACGCCCGTCAAGACTGAGGATCGAAAGACCTCAAGCGCCGACACCAGCAGCACACCGGTGATCACCGTGGAGAAGCAGACTTCCACCAGGCTGAAGCCAGATCGCTGGCCTTCCCGTCGTCGCGTCATGTCCCCTGGACCTCCGGCGCGTTGAGAATCGGAATGGTTGATTCGACTCGCGTGTCGGCGCCATCGACCTGAAGCTGCACTCCCACCTGGTTAACCCGATACAAGCTATTGGCGGCCGCGGGAGTCGAAGTGGTCACCGTTCCAAAAACTCGAATCTGTAGCGAGTCGACGGCTCGCGCGGTCCAGACCAAGCCGTTGGCGCTGCTCTTCAACAGTCCGGTATTGGGATTGTTGCAGCCTGAACTGCGATATTCCAATGAACAGGCCGTCGCTCCTTTGGCCCAGACAATCACGATACACTGCGACACCACGGCGCCGACTTCCGGGCTATCGCGAAAGACAAATTCGTGCCATAGGTAATTGTTAGTCAACCGCGACTCGTAAATCGTCGCGTCGGCCAACACTACGCTGGTCGGCGTCATTACTCCTCCCATCGCGGTGCGCACCTGCAACATCGCCACACCGTCGATCGCGCCGGCGGATTTGAGTCGCAGTTGCACGCGGCTGATGCGCCAACTGGTGGTGTTGGCGGGCAAGACGGGAATCAAATAATTGCCGACCGGCGTGGTGCTGGTCAGATTATGGCTGACCAGGTTTTGCTGAGCGTTGGCCTCCGCATAGCGCATTTCCGCCGATTGGTTTGAAGCGCCTGTGGAGGTGGAGACCGTTCGCAGTTGATAGCTGAGCTGCAGCAGTTCGAGCGCAGTGGCCGTCTCGACCCAGTCACCACCGTTGATGCGGCGCAAAAGCGGGGCGCCCGGACTGCCCGACCATTCGTAACGGATGGTTTCTGCGTTCGAATCACCGGTGCGGTCAGGAACGGTGAATTCCACGGCGGTGGTTGTGCGCACGTTGAAGCCGTCGGCGAACATGAGATCGTGCGTCAGATCCTCCATGGCCGCTGTCGCGCGGACGATCGATGGATTCACCGCAGCCACGTTAATTGACTGCCGCGCAATGAACATCGTGGACGCCAGCCCCGCCATCAACATCGATGACGCCGCTACGGCGATCATCAATTCGACGAGCGACACCGCGCGACGGCTACGCGATTGGCAGACATGCGGATTCACGCTCTTTGCGCGCATGGGGCTGGTAGCTCCGGCAGATGTCGATAATGTCGGCTTTCGCGCGAAAAAAGGCGTCGACGACCTGCGGATCCCATTGTCGCTCAGCGCCAGAGCGAAGGATGTCGTCGACGACTTCGTGGGACATGCCCTTTCGATAAGGACGGTCACTGGTCATGGCGTCGAAGGAATCGGCCACAGCCAGAATGCGCGCATCGAGCGGGATTTGTTCACCGGCCAGTCCATCCGGATAGCCACTGCCGTCGAAATGTTCATGGTGATGCAAGACGCCAGGCAATACATACTTGAGCTGATCGAGGTCCTGCAAAATCGCCCAACCATCGAGCGGGTGCTGCCGCATTTCAGTGAGCTCATCGCTATCCAACGAACCCGGTTTGCGTAGGACGACGTCGCGCACGCCAATCTTGCCAATATCGTGCAACAGGCCGGTGAGGTAGAGCCGTTCGCACGCGGTGTCGATCAGATTCAAATTGCGTCCAAGGCATTGTGAAATCAAGGCAACGCGTTCGCTGTGCCCGCAAGTGTAAGGATCTTTAGCGTCCAAAGCGGAAACAAGGGCGCGAACCACCGAGACTAACAGGGCGGCTTTCTCCTTGAACAACTGCACGTTGCGGCCATGGGTGGCGAGCATCGCGGCGCTCGACGATAACAGACTGGCTTCCACAGTGCCGAACTCATTGGCAGGATCGAGGTTGGCCAGCGCCAACGAAGAAAGTGGCTGACGATTCACAGCCAGGATCCAACCCAATCGAAACTCGCCGCGCGCGACCGATTGAAGGACGAACGCATCGATGCCGGGAAAGTGCCCCTCTACTTCGCGCTCCGAAATATGATTCTTGACAATCGGCTGGCCATTGCACGCGCCGCTATACTCCGCGATCATGCCGAGCAATGTCTCGTCGGGCACGCACTGCGCGCCGTCGCGAACCACCACTTGGCAAGTCAGGGAGTCGTCTCCTTCCGCACCGCTGGCAACTAGCGCCAAGTATTCTGCGCGGATCAGTCGACGGAGCATCGGCAGGATGGCGCGGGCGACCTGCCAATCGTCGTCGCTTATCTCGGCGATTTCAAGGTGGTCGGCCAGGCAACGCAAATAGGTCAGTTCTTCAAAGTCGCAACTGATTTGGCCAACGAACGCGCGCAACTCCTCATCGCGTTCGGCCAATTGCGCTCGTTTTGACCAGTCGCCAGTGAACAGTCGCGCGCAACGTAGCGCCAGGTCGGCCTCGGACGTAGGCAGTTCACCGATGGCGACAGCGCGCGAGCCATTGGACAATCGCAGCGGAATCGCAAGTTCGGTCTGATCCGCGTGTTTCGTCTTCCGTAACATGGGCTCGCGTGGTGCTTCGGTCAACGGCGCCGTTGTGATTCCGCTCGTGTTGACTCCGTGGCCAGCGGGCAGTCGCTCCCAGCCGTGAGACGACTCGCGCCAGAATTCAAAATCACAATTAAAGGTGTCGCGCAGCGCGGCGCGAAGTGTGGCTAGCGATTCGTCAGCATTTGCCTCGGCCATTGTCGATTCACCGTCGTTGCCTCGCGCGCGGACTACCCGATTGTCAAATCCGCAAGCTGCGCTGGACATTGCAAGCTCACGGCAAGCGTAGCTCTCATCGTCCGCTGAGCAACCCACTCAAACCCGGCGCGCATCTCACCATGACGCGGCCGCGCGGCATGCGTGAGTCGCAGATTCAGTGGTTTCGCTAGAGGCGGCACAATCGTGACCGCGTATTCAAACGAATGCGGCGCCTTGCGGCCGGCCCATGCGGGGGGAAACGCCAAAGTGCAACGAGTGACTCGGCGGCGACCAACGCTGTGCTAGCGTACCTGTAATCCGCATCACATGATTCAGACCTATGCTTGCGCTGAGCAGCTAGCGTAAGAGCTGTAAATCTAGCGAAACTCTTCCGATTGAGCGAACTTTTTCGTTGGCGCCGCCGATAAACGGTACCGCTGTGTCGGATTGGCGCGCCTGCGACCGGAACTCAGTCGAACTGGGGTGAGTGGGTCATGAAACAAAGAGTGCTCGTCGCGGAAGACAATGTGGCGCTCCGTGAAGTTGTGCGCTTCAATCTGGAGCTAGCTGGTTACCAGGTGAGCGCCGCCCGACACGGCAAAGAGGCGCTTGAATTGTTTGCACAGCGCGATTTCGACATCCTCGTGACTGACCATCAGATGCCGGAAATGACCGGCTGTGAGTTGTGCGCGCATTTGCGACACGACGGTCAGCACGCGGATATGCCAATCATCATGTTGACCGCCAAGGGCTACGAGTTGGACCTGGCGGCGCTTTACTCCGACTTGGGCGTGCGTGAAGTGATGGTCAAGCCGTTCAGCCCACAATCGCTGGTTTCGGTGATCGAAAAGCACCTGGCATTGTCGGCTGCGCCGACCACTTCCTAAAGGCGCATTCGATCATGTCGAACAAGCCACGTCATCTCAACTTCACGCGCCGCGTTGTGGCGTCGTACCTGTTGTTTGGCTTGGCCGCGGTGTTGTGCCTGATTGTGGGTTTGCCACTGCTTGTGCGCGCCCTGGTGACTTCGCAAACCGACGTGGCATGCATTAACCGGTTGGGTCGCGTCAACACAGCAGTCCTGTCGGCGTATTCGCGACATGGAGAAGCGGCGCTACAGCCTACCGTTGAAAAGCTGCGCGCTGACGGCGCGCTACTGTACTGCGCGGTCATTGACAAGAATGGTCGCTACCTTGCGCATTCAACTCGTGAACAGATTGGCCAGGTGGCCCCGAGTCATGAAATTGCGAATCAACATTGGGGAGAAGTGATTTGTGCGCGCTACGTGGACGCCGATCAACTCGCGGTGCGCGAGTATCGCAGCCCGTTGGTGCGTCAAGACGAGCCCGTCGGCGAGGTATGCATCGCCGTGCTGGACAATGGCATTCAGTCGGCGATTCACGCCGCGGCGGAGTTTGTCCCGCTGGCAATCATTGCGCCGGCTGTGGTCATCGCGGCGGGCGCCATGCGATTGCAACGACTGGCGCGGCCCCTGGCCGAAGTCGAGCGTCAGTTGAGGCAGGCGGCGACAACGCGAGACGGCCACTCGCTGAAGTTTGACGCAATTCGCGCGGGCGGAGCGTTGGCGAACGGCTGGAACAAATTGCTGACCACTCGGAAAGAAGCCCCAGCCGACAATTCGCTGGAGAATCGTCTGCATCAAGTGCTAGATGGCTTTCGAAATCGCAAGGCGGAGCAAATTCTCAACGGCCTGCCCGACGGAGTGGGTGTGACCGACGCCGAAGGAAAAATCACCTTTGCCAACCCCGCGCTGCGTGCCTTGATCGGCTGGAAGGACCACGCCATCGAGGGGCGTCAGATGTCGGAGTGTCTCGGACTCGACGCGACTCGCAAGGCCGATCAGTCCTTGCTCGCCTCCGACGCGCTGCTGCGCGACGTTGTAGCGGAGTTGGGGCGTTCAGGCGATATGTCTCAAGGCGTATTGCGCGTCGCGCGTTACCCTTTGCGAGTGGCCGACAGCGGGTTGTCTGGGGGACACATCTGGGCGCTGCGCGATGTGACGCAGCAGAAGCTCGCAGATCAGATGCGCAATCAGTTCGTCTACTCGGCAACACATGAACTGCGCACGCCGTTGGCGAACATCAAGGCCTACGCCGAAACGCTAGGTCGCATGACCGATCTGGATGTGGAGAAGCAAAAGGAATTCTGCAACATCATCAACAACGAGGCGACGCGACTCGCCCGGTTCATTGACGACCTTTTGAGCATCAGCCGCATGCAAGCGGGGTCGCTTGCGCTCGATCGCCAGCCAACGGATTTCGAACGACTGCTCAACGAGACGATTGAACATGTCCGTCCCCAAATGGATCAAAAGGGAATCACTTTCGAACGTGCGCTGCCCGAGAAGATCCCCGATCTCAAGATCGACAAGGACAAAATCACCGTCACCCTGGTCAACCTGTTGGGCAACGCGGCCAAATACACACCCGCCGGCGGCCGAGTGGGCCTGAGTTTGGAAGTCGGGGGTAATCAGGTCCACGTCCATGTGGAGGACTCCGGTTACGGCATCGCGGTTGAGGAGCTCAACAAGATTTTTGACAAGTTCTTTCGCAGCTCCGACCCGCGCGTGCAAGAGGAGACCGGGAGCGGACTGGGGTTGTCGCTCGCGCATGAAGTGGTGCGATTGCACGGCGGTCGACTCACAGTGCATAGCGAGCTCGACAAAGGGAGCAAATTCACCATGTCGTTGCCCGTGGGATAGTTCAACATGGCGTTCGAACGAGCCAGACAAGGCGCAGTGGACCTGATTCGCGGTGATGATGCCATCACGGTGGACCAGTCGCCGTTTGTCGCGCGCTTGTTTGACGAGTGCCTGGCCGCCGGACAGCCACGGGCAGTGGTCGATCTGTCGCGCGTGCCCTTGGTGGACAGCGTGGGCTTGGAACTGCTGCTCAACTACCAAGACTCGTTTCAACAGCGTGGCGGCGCGCTAAAACTGGCGGCGCCCAACCCGCTATGCCGCGATATTCTGATGGTCACTGGCGTCGATCGTCACTTTGAGATCTTCACAGAAGCGGTCACGGCCGTCGGGAGTTTCGCCGAATGACGGCCACTCTGCACACACCTCCTGCCGCCACTCCCCCGCGATCCAAAAGCGCCCCGCACGGCGAGCGCTCATCGTTCTCGTTCGCTTCGCTGGGCGAGCAGCTACTGGGCGCCGATCTGATTACGCCCGAAGAGTTGGAAACGGCGCTACATCGGCAATCCGAAAAGCAGGTTCGGCTGGGCGAGGCGCTGATCGAACTGGGATTCCTGAGCGAAGAACAGATTCTGCCGTACATCCAACACCAGTTGGGAGTGGCGGCGGTGCGCTTGCGCGAGGGGCTTGTCGACCCGGCCGTGGTGAAGCTCGTGCCGCGGGTCATGGCGGAACAGTTGCGCGCCTTGGCGTTGTTTCGCGTGCGCGGCGTATTGACTGTAGCGATGGCCGAGCCGCAGAACTTGCAGCAAGTCGATGAACTGGAGCGCATCACCGGTTTGAAGATTCGGCCCGTCTTCGCGATCAGCAGCAATATTCAGCGGATGACTGAACGCTGCTACGAAGACGGCTTCCAGGTCGACACGGTAACCGCCGATCTCGATGAGTCGGCCGTGGAACTGGACGCCGATACAGTCGACGTCGATTTGGAAAGCGTCGAAACGATGATGGAGGGGAGCCCCATCATCAAGCTGGTCAATTACTTGTTGGTGCATGCGATTCGCCAAGGGGCGAGCGACATCCACATCGAGGCCGGCCGCCGCAATTCCACAGTGCGATTTCGCGTCGATGGCATGCTGCGAGAAGTGCTGCGGCCGCGCAACGATTTTCATCCGGCGATCATTTCGCGCATCAAGGTGATGGCCAAAATGGACATCGCCGAACATCGCCTGCCGCAAGATGGCCGCATGCACGTGGTGATCGAAGGACGCGAAATCGACTTGCGTGTGTCGACTCTGCCCACGGTGCTGGGCGAGAAAGCCGTGTTGCGCGTGCTGGACAAACGGCGAGTGAACTTCAACCTCGACTTGCTCGGCTTCCCCGTCGACCTGCTCGGCACAGTGAAGTCCATGCTCGCCAAGCCGTATGGCCTATTGCTGGTGAGCGGCCCAACAGGAAGCGGCAAAACGACGACCCTCTATTCGGCGCTTGATCTGGTGAAGTCCGCGCAGCGGAACATCGTCACAGTCGAAGACCCGGTGGAATATCAACTCGACACCATTAATCAGGTGCAAGTCGAGGAGGCCACTTCTCTCGGCTTTGCGGGCGCACTGCGGTCGATCCTGCGGCAAGACCCAGATATCATCATGGTGGGCGAAATCCGCGATGCCGAAACCGCTCAAGTCGCCGTGCAGGCGGCGCTCACCGGACATCTGGTGCTAAGCACCATCCACACCAACGACAGCTCCGGCGCGGTCACTCGCCTGGTGGATATGGGCGTGGAGCCGTTCAAGCTGGCCTCGGCGCTAGTCGGAGTGGTGGCGCAGCGCTTGGTGCGCACTGTTTGTCACGATTGCGCTACCACCTATTATCCGCCGGCTCACTTGTTGCAAACCTTGCACTACCAAGGAGATCATCGTCGGCCGTTCGTGCGTGGCCAGGGCTGTCCCAAGTGCCACGACACGGGGTTTCACGGGCGATTGGGCATCTATGAAGTATTGAACTGCACTCCAGAGCTGCGCGAGTTGATCGCTCGTGATCCTGGCGCCACCACGATCCGCAAACATTATCGAGAACACGGCGGACATACCTTGCTTGAAGAGGGGATTCGGTTGGCCGAGAAGGGCAAGACCAGTCTCGATGAAGCGATGCGCGTGGCGTTCTTTGAGTAAAACCTATGAACTACCTTTATTCGGCCAGATCGATGTCAGGCGAGCTCACCCGTGGGGTGCTGGCGGCCGATTCAGTTGCGCACGTAAGGAAGCTGCTGCGCGAAAAAGGCCTGTTTGCAGTCGAAGTGACCGCCTCGACCAAGCGAGCGCCGGCGATCGTCGCTGCCAAAGGAATGCCATGGCTCCGCAAGCGCGTGCCAAAGCGCGAGTTGCTCA
The DNA here is from genome assembly GCA_019694455.1 of Pirellulales bacterium. NCBI lineage: Bacteria > Pseudomonadati > Planctomycetota > Planctomycetia > Pirellulales > Pirellulales bacterium. The sequence goes on along the minus strand of JAIBBY010000005.1, from coordinate 38,717 downwards.
CCTTCACCTCGCAACTAGCAGTGATGGCGCGCTCTGGCACTGACTTGGCCACCGCGCTGCAAACGCTTTCGTCGCAGGTGAGTCAGCCGGTGTTGCGCGACGCACTGCAAAAAGTGCATGGCGACGTCTCCGCAGGCAAGCCGGTGTCGGCGGCATTGGCCGCGCAAGGCCACGTGTTCGGCGGGGCCTATGTGGCGATCGTGGCGGCCGGCGAGGCATCGGGACGATTGCCAGAGGTGTTAGCCCGATTGACCGAAATGTTGAATACGGAGCTCAAGCGATCGGGCGCGCTGCGAGCCCAATTAGCGTATCCCGTGGTGCTAAGCAGTGTTTCGCTGATTGTGATCGGCGCGCTATTGTTCTTCGTGCTGCCGCGTTTCGCCGAAGTGTTCGCCGACGCTGACATGCCTCTACCCATGATCACCCGGGCCTTGCTGGCGTTTGCCGGCGAGTTGCGCCACTATCTGATCTTATGGATCGCTTTGGCGGCGGCGCTGGTGGTTGGCGTATTGTCGTTTCGCTCCAGCCAACGCGGCCGCGCCTGGATCGATGGTCTGCAATTGAACAATCCGTTGATCAACAAGATTACACGGGCACTGCTCACCGGACGTAGCTTCCGGCTGCTGGGAATGATGCTTGAGAGTGGAGTGCCGCTGCTTGAGGCGCTCCGGCTCACGCGCACTTCGGTCCAAAACCTGATGTACCGCGAATTGTTCGTACGTTTGGAAGAGGCGGTGCTGGGGGGGCAGGACATGAGCCCCACCGTTGCCGAGCACTCCTTTGTCCCGAGCGCGGCGGCGCACATGCTCGCCACCGGAGAGCGCACTGGCAACCTGGCCTCGGTGTCACAAATCATGGGTGAGTTTTATGAGGAAGAAGGGGAGAGTCGCCTGAAGGCCATGATGACCGTGATGGAGCCGCTCATCATCGTAGTTCTTGGCGTGATCGTGGCGTGCATTGTGCTGGCGGTCATGATCCCGATGTTCGATTTTGCCACATTCGCGCAACATCAGAAATGAGGTGTCTTATGTCAGAACAACCAGCGCCGCTGCGGCAACGGTTCGAGCGTGGTCTGATCGCGGCGGCGATCTTCGGCGCCGGCGCTTTGTGGGGAAGCGGGACCGTTCAGTTTCCTCCCGCGGCCCGCGCCGATGTCCGCACGATCACGCCCGACAAGGCGTTTCTGGCAGGTGGCGAACGCAGCGAGATCGTGCTGCGCGAGATACAAGATCTCTACAAGCGCGAAATTATTCCCACGCTCAAGCAAATGGACACCAAGACCGGACGCATCGAACAGCGGCTCGCCGAGATCGCCAATCGGTCGCGTGGTCGCAACGACGAGAACAACGCACGGAGGCCATGAGTTTGTTGACCGCAGGTTCCAGAGGTTGGATCGGGATCGACCTGGGAGTTCAGGCCGTGAAGCTGGCGCAGATTGCTCGCGCTGGTGACGAACTACGGCTAAACCACGCCACGTTTGAGCTCGATCCCGAATTTCTGACTACCGCGTTGGGCCGGCCAGGCATCGCCGGCCGCGCGCTGGGGCAGCGGGTGCGCGCGCTCTTGGAGGACAGCGACTTTGAGGGGCGCCGGATCGCGATTGCCTTGCCGATGCCATGGGTTGACTTGCGTTCGATGAAGATTCCGGCGGTTGGCGACAACGAGCGGCGTGCGATCATCGAGAACGAGCTGGCCACTGTGTTTCAAGACGATGAGCCACGCGAATTCGACTTTTGGGAAACACGAGATGCGGGCGACTCCGCGCAGTTTCAGATCGACAACATCATGGTGTTATCGGCGCGCTGCGACACGGTGCAGGGAGTGATCGATTGCGCGCGCACAGCGGGACTGCAGTGTGAGGTGTTGGACGGCTTGCCTAAGTCGCTGGGTCGCGCCGTCGATCTGGTCGAACGCGGCGGGGACACACAGTCCGTTGGCGCCATCGATTGGGGCTACACTGGCGCGACGCTGTGTGTGGTCCGCGGAGGCGAGCCTTTGTTCACGCGTTATCTGCGCGATTGCGGATTTGGCCCGATGGTGAACGCTGTCGCCGCTGGCCTGGGTTTGACGCATGGCGAGGCGATCGAAGTGCTGTCTCGCATTGGCTTGCCGAGCGCAAATGGCGGAGCCGACGAGTCGGCGGACGTTCAAGAGATCGCTGCGGAACTGGCGATCTCGACGTTACAGAGCTTGCTGGAACAATTGAACAAGACGCTCGCTTACTTGCGCGTGCAACGGCCTCACTTGCTGCCTGCGCGTTTCTGGCTATTTGGCGGCGGCGCGATGATACGCAACGCCGACGCCTTTCTGGCCCACAGGTTGCAAGTCCCAGTGAAATGCTGGCGACTGCAACCGAGCGATGAGGGCGGGGCAGAGGCTATGTACGGCGTTGCGGCGGCTTTGTCGGCTTTGAGGTGGGAGTCATGAGCCGCATCAATCTGCTTCCCCGACAATATCGATTTCAATCCCTGTTATGGACGCGGCTGCGCGAATGGGCGGTGATGTGCGCCGTGTGTTGGACGATTCTTTTGCCTGCCTGGTGGATCAAACAGTCGGAGTTTGAAACCGCCGCCGAATCGCTCGATCCGCTCGAGCAATCGTATGCATCGTTGGTGCAATTGCAGGCCGACAATCGCCGGATGCGGATTCGCCTGAACGACGTGGGCAACCAAGAAAACGTGCTCGGCGGACTCCAATCGGAGCCGCCGGCACTAGCCACGGTGGCGGCCACCAGTTCCAGCGCCCGCCGCGGCCAAGGTCGCGTGTGGCTGCAGGAATTGAGCTATGTCAGCCGGCGTGAACCAGCGCCTGTCGTGAACAGCGCCGACCGCAAGACACAAGCGTCTAAGGCCTTTGTGATTGTGCGCGAGTTATCGCTCAAAGGGATTGGCCGCGACAATATCGCGATCTCCAAGTTCGTGCTCGCGCTGCGATCCACGGGCCTGTTCGCACAAGTGGATTTGAAAGCCGCGATATTAGGCGCCCAACCTGAATCCAACGAAATTACCTATCAAGTGGATTGTCGCTTCTAAGATGACTTCGCTGCTTTCCGAAAAATTCGATCAGCGACTGCATGTCATTGGCTGGCTCCTGCATGCCGCCGGAGCAACGTTGGTGCTGTCGGTCATGGGTGGCCTCTTATGCCTGGTGTTTTGGCCGCTGGACAAGCAAGTGTTCGACCTGGTGTCGCGCGAGGATCACTTGCGACGCTATCTGCGCGGCGCGCAAGCAGCGCGCAACGAACACCAACAATTGTTGGCACAGAACACCGCGGCTGAAGCGCGGGCGCTTTCTCTCTACCAGCGCATTCCTCAAGAACCACAAGAGGCCGAGTTCTTAGGGCAAATCAGCGGCCTGGCGGAGCGAGTGGGTCTCGAGTTGGTCGACTATCGACCGGCGCTTCCCATCGACCGCGAGCAGTATTCGGAGATCGAAGTTTTGATTTCGTCGCGAGGATCGTACGCCAGTCTGTGCCAGTTCTTGGGTGGGCTGCAATCGCTCCCACGCTTCACCAATTTGGGACGATTGAGCGTTGTGCGCGAGCCGGATGCGGAGGCGTACTCGATCACGATGACGCTTGTCCTGTACTTCGGGTTGCAGCAGGCGCCGCCGACAGCCCAGGAGGTGGCGCAGCATGGCTAACACGAAACGGCTGGAGTTGGGAGGATCGACTAAGCAGTGGTTGCTGGTGGCCGGCCTGGCGATCGTGCTGATCGGCGTGCTGATGTTCAACCGGCACACGTTGCCAAACGAGGAGGGATCTGCGCCAGAACCGAGCGCGCCGGTGGCCAAGTCGGTCGCCAGCAGCAAGGACAAACAGCAGTCGACTAGACGATCGTGGCCTGTCGTCAGCTTGGAGGAAGCATTGGCCTACGATCCATTCGCAGAACAGCAGATCGCGCAATCCTCGGCGAATGATCAAAGCCAGATGGCGAAGGTCGCGGCGGGTCCGGTGCCCGGCCAGTCCGTGGAGACGAACGAGGAGGAGTCCGACTTGCTCAACGAACGGGTGCAGTCGGTGGTCAGCGGCGGCCAAGGCGCCGCTGCCGTCGTGGGCGACCGAATCGTGAGAGTGGGTGACATAATCGATGGCTTCGAGGTAGTGACGATCGACAAGGGGGGCGTCAGGCTGCGAAGGGCAGCGGGGCAATAGTGGGCGCAAGGAGGTCGCGGATCGTGAACGAAGTACTGAAACGGACGCTCGCGGCAGCAGCGCTCGCGCTGGCCACGCTGTGGCCGTGCCTGGCGACAGCCGCGCCGCGCGCCCCGATGCCCAAGAAGGCGAACATCAAGCGAACTCTCCCGATGCCGTCGCGACAACCTCATGAGGATCGCTATGTACGGCGCGCAAGCGCAACTAGCGACGATCTGCGATTGCCTGGCGACGAACCGCCCGAAGCCCCGTTGCCGGAAGGAGACGAGTCAGCCGATCTGCCGCCGGACGAATTGGGTCACGATGGCGCTTCCGGCGCGTTGCCGCCCGCGGAGCAGGAGTCGATGGCCACACCAAATGCTGGTGGCGACTCGCAGGTGACCACGGAACCAAACTCCGATGCAGAAGAACTGCGTATTCCCTTTGCGGAGTCGGTCGACGCGGGGCAAGTTGAAGTCAAGACCAACCACGGGCTGGTGACGCTCATCGCGCGCGACGCGGCGCTTAACACCGTGCTGTCGGCGCTGGCGGAACAGCATGGGATGAACCTGGTGTGCGCGGAGAACATCACCGCGCACATTTCGATCACGCTGAACGATGTGAAGTTGGAAGACGCTCTGAACTCGGTCTTGATGGTCGCTGGCTACACGTGGACTCGTCGCAACAACATCATTATGGTGACCTCGATTGAATCGTCGGGCACGATTTCGTCAGAGGCGCAAGGCCGCGAACTGGCGGTATACCATCTCGACTACGCTTCGGCGTCCGACGCCTTGAAAACGATAACCGGATTACTGTCGCCTGTCGGGCGGGCGTTCATCAACGAGACCGACGTCACGGACAATCGCAAAACAAAAGAGGCGATCTGCGTCGAGGATTTCCCGTCGGTGCTGGCGCGCATCGAGCAATATCTGATGGAAATCGATCAAGCGCCGCGACAGGTGCTGATCGAAGCGCATATTCTCAAGGTTGATCTCAAATACGAAGATCGCAATGGCGTCAATTGGCGGCAACTCTTCAACCCGTTGGGCGACACGGTGAACTTTCAGGTCGTGGGGTTTGCCAGCGCCACTGCGTCGCAGGCAATGTTCGCCAGTTTTGACGGCTCGAACCTCGACACGCTCATCGAGTGCTTGGAACTAACCACTGACGCCAAGACACTGGCTTCACCCAAGGTGCTTGTGGTCAATGGGCAGGAAGCGCGGTTTCAGGTGGGCGGTCAGCTCGGCTTCCGGGTCTCAACCACGACGCAGACCAGCACACTGCAGAGTGTGAACTTCTTGGATGTGGGCGTGGTGCTAAAAGTCGCGCCGCGGATCAGTCGCGACAACCAAATTTTGATGCACGTTAAGCCGGAGGTGTCCAGCGGAAAAGTCAACCAAGACAGCGGTCTGCCAGAATCAGAAACCACTCAGGTCGAAACCGATACGCTGCTGCCCAGTGGTCGCGGTATGTTGATCGGCGGCCTGATTCAGGAGCAGGATCAGAACGATCGGCAGAAGATACCCTGGTTGGGCGATGTCTGGATTGTGGGCAAGCTTTTCCAAAAACAAGTCATCAAGCGCAGTCGCGCGGAAGTGGTGATTGTGTTGGTGCCGCGGATTGTGCCGTTCGATCCCGAGTATCAGCAGAAGCACGCGCATGAGGTGTGCAAGGCCCAAGAGCCATTGCTTGATGGGCCACTGGTGCCGCATCCGCGCCCCTATGAGGCGAAGATGCCCGATCCCTGGACCAACCCGGGCTGCACACCAAAGCAGGCCAAACGCTTTAAGGAGCAGCAAAAGTTGCAACAACAGAAGCAGCACCAGGCGCAGTGGTTGGAAGGGAATCAACAATACTACATGCCAGCCGAAACAGTGCTGCCAGCGAACGAAGCACTGCAACAACCACAGCAACAGACCCGCTATTTGGGCCGGAGATCATCACGTGGAAGCGCGCAAACGAAAAACCGTTAAAACCCGCAGCGCTTTGCAATTGCCAGAGGAATTGAACTTCCTGATCGAGAAGCGCGACGACGCAACGCGCCGCCTGGGAGAACGCCGCGCTCGCGCGGCCGATGCCGGCCCCGAAAAGGGGGACCGACGAGCAAGTCGCGATCGGCGCCAGAATCGGCGCCGCCAGGGTGGCTGACCGCGCCCGCAATTGTGGATTAACTCGTGTCCCCGCGCGGCAGCGAGCTTGGCTCAATCAGAACGCTGGCGCCGGCCGATCTGTTGGTAGCGGCGGCAGGGATGTTCGCCGGCAACATTACGCCGCACATCGCGATGCTCAGGCTGGGCAGCGGTTACTGGCAGCGCAGTTGCATTGGCGCAGGAAGCGAAGTCAAACAGCACCCTTCGGCGTCGCTACAAAACGTGGCCAAGGCTCGCCCCTCCTACCTGCGACTCATGGCCGATGAGCCGGCCCCGGAAGGATTTGCGTTCAGCGCTGGACAACAAGACGCCATGGCGCAGGTCGCCGATGCCGTCGAGCGCCTCACCGGGCATCGCCTGACGGTGCAGCCTCCCGACCACGAACCATCGCGAGCGGGCGACGGCTACCCGATCCTCGGCATCGCTGGCCAATTGCGAGGATACCTAACGGTTGATTGCGAGGGGCGCGCCGGAAATCGTTCGGCCCGGACGAGCGCTCAACTGACCCAGGCCATCGCCGGACTGCTGACCGAGACCTGCCGCGCGCAGGACGCCCTTTGGCGGCGCGAGGCGGAACTGGCGACGGGAGTTCCCGTTTCGATTGCGCGAGAGAACGAAGCGCATCTGGCGGAGCGACTCGAGGGAATCTTGCGCTGCGGGGTCGATGCGATCGGCATGAATTCGGCGGCGCTCTACTTGTTGGATGTTGACACCACGTATCTCAAGCTGCGCGCCTGCTATGGTATGTCGCGCTCCAAACTCACTGAGTCTCCGCGCCCCTTATCCGGCTCATTGGCCGATCTCGAAGCTCTGCTGGGACATGCGGTGGTGCTCACCGAACCAGGCCAATTAATGCAATGGAGCTGTCCCGAACCGTGCGCATCGGCAGTATGCCTGCCAATTTCGGGCCCGTCGATGCCGCTCGGCACGGTTTGGTTCTTCTCGGATCAGAAACGAGATCCATCAAGCCGCGAGACAGAATTGTTGGAGATCATCGCCGGCCGGTTGGCCTGCGAACTGGAACGCGACGCGATATTGGCTGAGACCGCGGCGCTAGCCGATCAGCGGCAAGGCATCCAGCGAGCGCAGCAGGCGGTTGAACGCAACTTGCCGAACATCGCGCCACAACTAGCCGGTTGGGACGTTGCGGGAGCGACATTGATTTCTGGCGAGCCGCCAATCACCTTTCATGACTGGTGCTCCTGCGGCGATGGCCGACTGATGCTGGCTAGTGGCAGCGCGATCTGTAACGAGACGGCCCCAGATCTTGGTTCAGCAATTTACGCGGTCACGTTACGAGCGCTGATCCGCACACTGGCCACCGACGGTGCTTGCGCCGGCGTTATCGCCACACGGGGCAATCGCTTGTTCAGCGAATTATCGCCTGGCGATCGAAATGCCACACTGGTCCTGGCATCGTTCGAGCAACACAGCGGCGAGTTACGGATTGCCAGTGCTGGCGAGCCGCTAGTCATGACGATTTCACCAGGGCGCGAATGGCGCAATCTCTCTCGCGTGTCGCCGCCAATTGGCAGTGATCTGGAGACGAGCTTCTTAGCGGAATCGTTATCGCTCGCGGCGGGACAAGTTTTGATTGTCGTAGCCGGAACTCAGGGGTCTATTGCCGGCGAATGTCTAGGCCGCCTCGTCGAGTCAATGAGCGACTGTTCGAACTCCAGCAGCGCAAAGTTGACAAGTCGACTTGAGCAAGCGCTGCGTCAATGCGGCCAAGAGCGCGCATCGATTCTCGTCGCACAGCGATCGGTGTGAGACGCGGCGCTCTCACAGCGCACGCCGCTGGAGTCGCGCTTGCACCTCGGCCAGCGGATAGTCGATGATCGACAGTTCACTGTGCGACACCTCGCGCAAACGGCGCCAACCACGGCTGACCAGCGACTCGCGTTCGCGCACGGTTGTGGTGTCGAGTTGGCGCTTGTCAAAGGGACCATCGACCCGCACGGGTGGAAAATCGTCGTCGACGATGAACTGCGCCAAGCTGGGATTGCAGCGTATATGCCGCTCGGGAGTGGTATGCAACGACTCGGGATCGACCAAACCAATGACATACCGCAGATACAGGTCGCTGTCAGAGATTTCGGCGACGTCCTCGCCGCATACTTCGCACAGATAACCTTGCTCGCATTTGGCCATGGTTGCGAGACCCAACGCTAGTTAGAGTCCCAAAACGTCTCGTATGGAGTACATGCCTGCTGGGCGACCAGCCAGGAACTTGGCTGCGGCCAGCGCTCCCAGGGCATAGCAGTCGCGGCTGGTGGCGCGGACGGTGAGTTCGATCGTTTCGCCCAATAATCCAAAAATGATCGTATGCTCGCCCGGATTGTCGCCAACGCGCACAGCGTGGTATCCGATTTCGTCGCGCGATCGGGCGCCAGGTCGACCCTCACGACCGTGCGCCGCGAGCGACTGCCCCATCTTGGCCGAGATGAGCTCGCCAAATTTCAGCGCGGTTCCGCTGGGCGCGTCTTCCTTGAAGCGATGGTGACGTTCGATGATTTCGACATCGACGCCCGCCGATTGGTCCTTGAGCGCTTGCGCCGCGACCTCGGCCAGTTTCATGGTCAGATTCACCGCCAGGCTCATGTTAGGAGCGTGCAATAGAGCGATCCGCTCGCTGGCCGCCTGAATCCGTTTTTGCTCGCCACTTTCAAAGCCGGTGGTCGCCAATACCAACGGCACTTGGCGCGCAACGCAAGTCTCAATTGCCGCGAGCGCTCCGGCGGGGGTGGAAAAGTCGATCATCGCGTCGGCGTCGACATCCAGCCGAGCGGTCAGCGCGACTCCTGTGGGGCCAATCCCGGCCAACGCCCCCACATCTTCCCCCAGACGCGGATTGGCTGGCGAATCGAGGCCGGCAACCACGCGCAATCGCGCATCGGCCGCAGCCAGCGCGACGAGCCGTTGTCCCATGCGGCCGGCGGCGCCATTGATGACTAAACGAAGCGGTTCCATTCTGCTTTCCAAAGCGCGGCGAGTTTATGAATAGAGGCGAATGGCCTTGATGATCTCATCTAGGTTGTTGGACACGGCGACGGCGCGATTGGCGTAAGTTGCGCGCTTGACGCCGCGTTTACCGAGCACATCGTTGAATTGGTCCTGGTCGGTGGTATGGTAAGCCATCGTGGCGGTGGGATCCTTGAGCTGATGCCCTGTGAGAATGCACACCACGCGATCATTAGGACCAATCACACCTTCGGTGCGAAGCAACTTGGCGCCGGCCACGCTGGCCGCGCTAGCTGGCTCGCAACCAATGCCCCCCGCGCCCACTTGTGCCTTGGCGTCTAAAATCTCTTGATCGGAGACTTCACGCACTACGCCGTCGCAGCGCTCGAGTGCTCGCAGGCACTTGTTGAGATTGACTGGCCGGTTGATCTCGATGGCACTGGCAATGGTCGACGCACGACGCGAGTCGGCGTCGAGCTGGGAGTAGTATTCCCCAATCGCCGGATCGAGCGCGCCGTTGTTCCAACGCACGCCGCGGCGCTCGTACAACTCATACAAGGTGTTGGCGCCTGCCGCGTTGATGACCGCCAATCGAGGAATGCGATCGATCAGGCCCAGTTCGTACAGTTCGGCAAACGCTTTGCCGAACGCGCTGGAGTTGCCGAGGTTGCCGCCAGGAACCACGATCCAATCGGGCGGCTGCCAGCGCAAGGCCTCGAGCACCCGATACATGATCGTTTTTTGGCCTTCCAGGCGAAAAGGGTTCACACTGTTGACCAGGTAAATGCCCAACTCGCGCGACACCTGTTGTACGCGCTGCATGGCATCGTCGAAGTCGCCGGCAATCTGCACGGTCAAGGCGCCGTAGTCGAGCGCCTGCGACAGCTTGCCGTATGAGATCTTGCCCGAGCCGATGAACACCACGGCCTTGAGCAGGTGCGTCACGGAACAGTACAAGGCAAGCGAAGCGCTGGTGTTGCCAGTCGACGCGCAGGCCGCGCGTTTGGCGCCAATCGAGCGCGCATGGGTGAAGGCGGCAGACATGCCATTGTCTTTGAAGCTGCCGGAAGGATTCATCCCTTCGTATTGCAGATAAAAGGCATCGTCCGCAGCGCCTACAAAACGGCCCACGTGATTGGAAAGCTGCAATAGAGTTTGCCCCTCGCCAATGGTGACCACCTGCTCGGGCTTGGCGAAAGGGAGCAGCTCGTGGAACCGCCAGACGCCACTAAAGGCCAAGGGGTCCCAGCGACAGCTCCATTTTTTTTCAAAATGAGCCAGCGTTTTGGGAGGCGATAACCGCCCCCAGTCGTAGGCTACGTCGAGCAAATTGCCGCAGACACCGCAATCCACACGGACTTCGTCGACCGAATAGGTCGCGCCGCAGTTGGGCGAAATGCAGCGCTGAAAGGCGACGTCGGTTTTCATCGCAACGCTAATGGCGTCGCTCCTTTACGGCCGAATGACAGGGTGTGCGGCTGGTGGCCAGTCTACGCCAGCCGCATGCCGGCTAGCAAGGCAACCAGCTGCGACGGACACCGCACGACCGCACAGGTTGGAATTTGAAAAAGCAGAACGATCACGCCCCGTGGCACGATCGTTGCCCAATCGACGCTGTCCGAAATAAGGCGCTCTTTCGCGTCTGAAATTGGCCAGTTTGACACCCCAAATTTAAGCAAATAGAATCGAGAGTCTATCGAGAGCGAGTGCTCTCGTTCTAGGCGCCGGTTGCCGGAGATAGCAGATGAAGAAGCCTGAGATGAAGGTGTACCGGGATCGACTTGTAGCCCTGCGCGCACGTCTGCGAGGTGACGTGAACCAGCTTGCCGATGCAGCGCTCAAGAAGAACGGGAATGAGGCAGGGAACATCTCGAGTATGCCCATTCATATGGCCGACATTGGCACAGAGAACTTCGATCAGGAGTTCACGTTGTCGTTGATGCAGACAGAGGAGTCGACGTTAGGCTCCATTGAATCGGCATTGGAACGGATTGAAGACGGTTCCTATGGCTCCTGCGAGGAATGTGGGGTAAAGATTCCCAAGGCGCGATTAAATGCCATTCCGTATGCCACCACCTGCGTGAAGTGCGCCGAGCAGCTAGAACGCGGCTAATTCGATGGACCGAATCCCCTTTCCGCGCAATCGTTATGTAATTTTCGCAATGCTCGCGGTGGGCGGATTCGTCATTGACTTGGCCACCAAGCACTGGGTCTTCGCCAGACTTGGCATGCCAGGCGCTACCGGGGAACGGATTCGAATTCTCGGTAATGTGTTGGTTCTGGAAACCAACCTCAACGAAGGCGCGCTATTTGGAATGGGACAGGGATTTCAGCCCATTTTCATCGCGCTGGCGCTAGTGGCTGCGCTTGGCATCTTAGTTTGGTTGTTTTGGTCTGGCGCGGCAGCCGACTTGTGGCTTACGATCGCGCTGGGAATGATCACAGCGGGCATTTTCGGCAATTTCTGGGACCGTATTGGCATGCCAGGGCTCCGCTGGCCGGAGTACACCTCCCGCGCGGGCGAGCGGATCCATGCCGTGCGCGACTGGATTCATTTTGAGATCGAAGGCTGGTTTGATTTTCCCGTCTTCAATATTGCCGATAGCCTCTTGGTGATTGGCGTGGGCGTACTATTACTGCACACCTTTTTGGTTGGTGAGAACCGCGTTGCAACGCCGGCGGCTTCCCCGGCTGGCCCAAACTAACCCATCGAACGTGGAATTTGGGCGTTCTGCGACCAATTCAATGGACCATTCTGTCATGCGGACATTCGTTCGCAATCGGTATTGGAGTCGCAAAGCTCATCACACCAATAGCTTGCGATAATCTGTCGAATTACCCCCTCTTTTGGGTAACGGCACACGTTATGCACGGGTAGAATAGCGCACATAGACAAATCGAGTCCGCATTGTGGCGGGCCGTCTGGGGAGAAGCGAACTTAGTAAGAACCTGGGTGCGCCGATGAAACTCTCTCGCACCGTAGCTTATGCGCTTAAGGCCATGGCCGCATTAGCGAGCCAAACCCAAGAGTCGCCAGTTTGCTGCAAGCAGTTGGCGGAAGGCGGTGACATGCCGGAGCGCTTCCTGCTGCAAATCCTGCGAACACTCGTGACCCACGGTTTGCTTACCTCGGTTCGCGGAGTGTACGGCGGCTATTGTCTGGCACGCGACCCAGCCGACATTACACTCTTGGAGATTATCGAAGCCATTGACGGGCCATTTGTACTCAGGCTTCCCGACGGCGCTGGCAAAGATTCTGAGTTGGAGCGGTCATTGGATACGCTGAGCCACCGGCTCCGCAATAGCTTTGCCGATGTAAAGCTCACCGATTTGGCGGAAGAATCCAAGGAGGGGTCCGGCCAATCGCCTCGCACTCCGATGTTGCCGAGCGCGCAAGGCCCGGCGACTCCCGCCGCCAGCCCCTCAATGTTGCAGCCGTTGTAGTTTTGGCTACCAAGACGTGAAACGCGATCACTGCAATCGTGCATTGGGCGCGTTGTTCCTCGCGAGGTTCGCCGTACGACGGATTTGTCGTTATTATTCCCCTCTACACTGAGTGCGGATCTCGTCGAATGGCCGGCGACATGAAGTTGCCGACGAACTGCGCTACTCTCGCACTCAGTCCTGAATAAGAGCCCTCGCCTGAGCGTGTGCGCGTGACGTTGCTAGAGTTGTCCGGCATTACCAAATACTTCGGCGAATTTGCCGCGCTCACAGACGTTTCGTTCGCACTGCGCGGCGGCGAGGTCTTGGCAATTGTCGGCGAAAATGGCGCTGGCAAGAGCACGCTGATCAATATTCTTTCCGGTATCCTGCAACCAGATGCAGGAATGATCTCGCTGGACGGCCGCGAATTGCATTTGCCGAACCCCGTTTCGGCGCGCCAAAGTGGCCTGATCGCCGTGCATCAAGAGACCGAAGTGTTTTCGCCGCTGACTCTGGCTGAAAATCTGGCGCTTTCGATTGGCTTGCCGACTTCACTCTGGGGATTAGTCGATTGGAATCGCATTGGCAACGACGCATGCTCGGCCGTCGCGGCGCTGCATGAGCCCGTCGATCCGCGCACGCCCGCCGGACGCTTGCAATTGGCGCAGCGACAGATGGCCCGGATCGCGGTAGCCATTCAGCACGGAGCTCGCGTGCTACTGCTCGACGAACCCACTAGCTCGCTCTCTGAATCGGAGGCGCGCTGGCTCTTTGGCCATGTGCGCGCGTTACGGGATCGTGGTGTCGGGATCATCTACATCTCGCACCGGCAGGCGGAAGTATTCGAGTTGTCCGATCGGGTCATGGTGCTACGCGATGGCAAAATGGTCTGGCAGGGCGCGACCGGATCAATGGACGCCGCTGGTTTGATTCGCGCCATGGTGGGGCGCGACGCTGCGCCTGTCCAGGAGCGGTTGCCACACTGCTCCGCGCCCGGCCCCGCTCTGTTCCAGGCACATCAATTGACCGACTCCGCCGGTCGATTCTCCGAGGTCGACTTGGTCGCGCGCGCCGGTGAAGTTGTGGGCGTCTACGGATTAGTTGGCGCTGGTCGCAGTGAGTTCGCCCAGGCGGTGGTTGGCCTGCGACAGGCTGAAAATGGTTCGGTGTATGTAGACGGCCAGCCGATTCGAGTGGGAAGCGCGGCAGCAGCAATGCGGGCAGGTATTGCGTACGTGCCTGAGGATCGACGTTCCGAGGGGCTGTTCGCTGATCTGTCGGTGCGTGACAACACCGTGATGGCGACGCTGGATCGACTTGGTCACGGACCGCTGACGAATGAAACCCGCGAAAAGCAGGTGACCCAAGCCCAGATCACGGCGCTGTCGATTCGCTGCCGCTCGACGGAGCAGCCGGTGCGCGAGTTGTCTGGCGGCAACCAGCAAAAAACTGTGCTCAGCCGTTGGCTGCTTTCCCAGCCTCGCGTCATGCTGCTCGATGAGCCGACGCGTGGCGTGGACGTAGGAGCCAAGACGGAGATCCATCAACTGCTGCGATCGTGGGCCGATGGCGGCCGCGCTGTAGTGCTTATTAGCTCCGACTTACCCGAAGTTCTCGAAAACAGCGATCGGATTATTGTCTTTCGCGAAGGTCGTGTGGCCGGCGAATTAACAGCCGCGGAGGCAACCGCCGATCGAGTGGCCGCTATGGCGATGCCTGCCGAGTCGTCGCAGCGCGCGAAGGCCGCGCGCGCTCCGTCTCGTCGACTACTACCGTCCAGCGAGTGGGGACTGCTAGCGGCTACCGCCGGACTTGTCGCCGGACTGGCAGTCACGACTCCCAATTTTCTTTCGTCCGGAAATTTGTCGGCAGTTGGCGCCAGCACGGCCGTTTGGGCCATTTTGGCGCTGGCCGCGTCGCTCGTGATCGTGGCAGGCGCCATCGACATTTCGATTGGCGCCATCTTCGCGCTCGGCGCGGCGGTGGCCGCCATGACCATGAAATCGTCGTTGCCCGATTTTGTGTCGATTCCGTTGGGTATCGGAATGGGGCTAGCCGCCGGTATGGCCGCCGGACTGCTGAACGCCGGACTCGCGCTGGCGGGACGAGTGCATCCGATCGTTGTCACGCTCGCCATGATGACCGCGCTTCGCGGTGGCCTGATCATGCTCACCGGGGGGGACGCGCTGACCGATTTGCCGCGCCAATTCGATCAATTGGCAACCTATCGATGGGGCGCGGTAAACAGCTCGATTCTGCTCATGTTGTGTGTCATGGCTTTCGCGCAGTTTATTCAGAATCGCACGACTTGGGGACGCTTTCTTTACGCCTACGGGGCAAATCCACTGGCGGCCCGAACTGTCGGCATATCGCAAAAGCTGGTTTGGTCCCTTGCCTTTGGCGCTGGAGGTCTCCTTGCGGCCCTGGCCGGCATCTTAGAGCTTGCACAGACCGGCGCCATGCAGTCGTCGATGGGCACCGGCTACGAGATGCGCGCAATCGCCGCCGCGGTGATCGGCGGCGCCGCGATTACCGGTGGTCGTGGCTCGGCGTTTGGCGTCCTGCTCGGCGCGCTCTTGATTAGCTTGGTTCACAACTCCCTCGTTCTATGGCAAGTGTCGCGATACCACAGCGATCTGGTGATTGGTGGCTTGATTCTTGCGGCTGTTGTATGGGATTTACTTTGGCGACTACTGGACGAACGCTTATCACGACGCGGCGCCTGAGTTGGGCGCTGCCAATGGCGATACTGCTCCTCGCGCTGGGTTTGCTGGGCAGCGAGTTGGAGCATCCCAGTTCCGTGCTGTTGTTTTGGCCTGCTTGGCTGGAGACCGGCGCTCTGGCCCTGGCGCTGACGCCAATCATCTTGACCGGGGGAATCGACCTGTCGATCGGATCAACAATGGCGCTGGCTAGCGTCACGCTTGGCCAGCTCTGGCGCCACCATGACTGGCCCATTGGACTCGCGGCCGTCGCCGCGGTTTTAGTTGGGGCGTTGGCTGGCGCGGGCAACGCGGTCCTGGTCGTGGCCGGTGTCTCTTCGATCATCGCCACCCTGGCGACGCTCGCCTTTTACGCTGGTTTGGCGATGGCGCTATCGCGTGGCGAACGGATCGGCGGCTTGCCGAGTGAATTTACCGCGTTGAGTCAGGATAGCGTAGTGATATCGGGAGGCATCGGCTTGCCGAATCAGGTGTGGCTACTGGCCGCTGTGTTTGTTGTGGCCTACATGTTCATCCACCACACTCGTTTTGGGCGCTACCTCTACGCGATGGGAGTCAATCGAACCGCCGCACGGTTTGCTGTGCTGCCCGTCCGCCGGTTGGAGGCGTCGATCTACATTGTCTGCGGCGCCGTGGCGGGGCTAGTCGCCGTTTTTTATACAGCGCGCAGTGGCGCGGCCATCCCACATGCCGGACAGGGACGCGAACTGGAGGCGATAGCCTGCGTAGTGCTCGGAGGGACCAGCGTGACTGGGGGTTATGGTGGCGTGGTGCGCACGCTCATCGGCGTGCTTGTCGTGGCGCACCTCGACATCGCGCTGCAGTTGGTGGGCTCGCTGGCGATTCAACTTCCCGGCATGCAGTCGGTCTGGCAGCCGACGGCGGAAACACGGTTGGTGATACTCGGTTTGATGTTGGTGGCGGTGGCCATCTGGAATCAGCGGATCAGCGCTGATTCTGGCCGCGCCCGCTGAGCAGTTATCGCGGGCGCACCAGCCGCTCTGGTGCCGACAAGGGTGGGTAGCAGAGCGCTCCCCAATCGCGATCGGAACCGTGATCGATCCAAACCTGCAGCACAATTGGCATGAACAGTCGCAAGATGCGCGTGCAGATGGCCAGCGCATCGCGGTTGAGTTGGCTGCCGCACGTGGCGGCGCCGTGCATGATCTGGCAACGCAGCAGATACACGCGTTCGAGCACCTGTTCGAGAATGACCAAATAGCGTTTCTCAAAATACCACGATTGCGCCTCGAATTTTGCGCGCGCGAATTTCTGCTGCTGCTCAGGGCATTCGGCTCGCCAATACGACCGATTGAGGTACGAATTACCCAAAATTTCGATCACCAAATCGCGCTCGGCAAGCAGCAACTGAGGCAGACGCTGTTCTTCATCGAGATCCTTGATCTCCTTCAGAAATGTCATCCAGCGGCTGCGATCCGGAGCGGGCTCGTGCGCCACCTCGTCCCATTGTCCATACAAGGCATTGAAGGCCACCCACTGTTGGATCAGCACTAAATCGCTTTGGTCATTGGGATCCATTTTTTCGGCTTCCGCCAACCAACTGCACGCGCGATGAAAACGCACCGCTGTCGGGTGGTCGGACTGCACGCCATTCAATCGCAGCTTGTGCGGCTTCCAAAGACGCCGCAGGTCGCGAACCGTTGCGCTTTCCGTGCTCATGGGAACCCCCTCAATTGCTGCGAGAATATAGCTGAAGCATTGAGCCGCGAATTCGTCGGACGGCGAAAGTCTTGTTCGTCGGTCATTCATCTTGCATGGCCGCGCTGCGGCGCTCAACACCATTTGCAAGAAAATGATTGGCGTCCGCTGCTTGAGCTAGCGGACGTGCAGATTGGGAGGTAGTTACCTGGTCAGCCAGCGAGGATGATCGGCCCCGCGATCGTCCACGCCACCAGTAATTCGGCGCGCGTTCTCGCCGTTTGCGTTCATCACCCAAATGCTCGGCTCGCCACCCGTTGCCGCGCGGCAAAACACAATCCACCGACTATCGGGCGATGCGCTGGCTCGAAAGTCCCACATCGAGGGGGCGTTCCGCGTCAGCGCTTTTTGCTCGCCGTTCCTCGGATCGAGAAGGCAAATCTCCGTGCCGCCATGCGCTAGTTCTGGCTTGAAATCGCGATTGAAATGATCCACGTCGACGCGGTTGGCTTGATACTCCCACGCGACTTTAGATTCTGGCAGTCGTCGAGGAAACAGAATCTTGCCCTCCGGCGTCCAAGCGGGCAGGTTCGATCCACCGCCGCGAGTCGTCGGGTCGCCATAGGTGGCAGCGAACCACATCGCTTGCCCACTCGTCAGCACGCGAAGTTCAGCGCCATCTGCTCTGCCAACGCACACATCACACCAATCGTGTCCCGGGTCGTTCTTGTAGAGACAATCGACAAACAGAATCCATTTGCCGTCCGGCGACCAACTGGTGCCAAAGTACAAATGATCTGGATGCCCTGCCACTTGCATCCGATTCTGGCCGTCGAGGTCACTGGTCCAAATCTGGTAACCTTGCGGGCTAGCCAGATGGAACGCCACCCGCTGGCCATCAGGGCTCAGGCTCAACCCATATGGCAAACCCTCGCCCGCGCGGGTGAACTCGCGCGGGTCGCTGCCATCGAGCCGAACACTGAATATTTGCCCCACCTTGTCGCGCACTACTTGCACCAACAGGCGATCGTCTGATAGCAACAAGGCCGGGGTGACAAACGGGGCCAACCGATTCTTGGTGCAAAGTTCCGCAAGGTCTCCCGAGTCCAGATCGTAGCGCCATAGGTGTGTCGGCGTTTGGGTATAGAACTCTTCGAATGGCTTGCCGATGCCGTCGCGGCGAGGTTCCATGCTGAGCAGGACAATGTGCCGACCATCCGCAAAACTTGGTCCGGGCTGCCAGGTTGCCTGACCTGGCGCATCCAATTCCAAGTATCGCAAGTCGCTTCCATCGGCATTCGCGATCGCGGTCTTGCCTTGCGACGTGAACAAGAACCGCGCTGGAGCCGCTACGGCTTCAGTGGCCGCAACTGATGCGCCGGCTAGTGTCAATTGGGTCACGCACAGTAACGCAATCAGGCGGCACAAGCTCGGCAAAGTCACTAAAATGGCTCACGCTCCACTACTCAAGGCAATCAGGCAAGCGGCGCCGTGCAGTACACCCAAATGGCGATAAAGTGGCAAATGCTGCCCGCGATGACCAGTAGATGCCAAACCGCATGAAAATATGGCAGATGGTCGCGATGCAGGAATAGGGTGCCGAGCGTATAGCAAACTCCGCCCGCGACAAACCACGCAAACATGCCGACCGGCGCGACCAAGATCAATGGCTTGGCGGCCAACACGGGCATCCACCCCAAAAGGAGATGCAACCGTGCCGTGACAGCTTCCACTCGGTGGGCGAAGAAGGCCTTGGAGACGAAGCCGGCGAGCGCGATCCCCCACATGACGGCCGGCACGATCCACCACCGTCCTCGCGGCAGGTAAGTCATGGCCGGTGGCATGAAGGTGCCGGCGATGAGCAAAAAGATGAACGCCTGATCGAGCATTCGCGCCGCCTGACGCCAACGCGATTGATGCAACGCATGCGAAAGCGACGACGCCAAATAGACAGAGATCAAGGCGGCGCCGTAAACGACGCAGGCAAAGATTTGGGCGCCATTGCCGTGTTGCACGACGGTGATGGTCAGTCCGACAACCGCAGCCACCCCTAGCGCGCATCCAATCGCATGCGTGAGCGTGTTGATCCATTCCTCGCGAAGGCGGCGCGCCAGCCGAGCCTCGTGCAGGTCATGCCAAGTCGGCCGAGTTTGAGTGAGGCCGGTCATTGAACGTGCCAAAGGGGTGTCAGCTACCGCATCGCTCCAGTATTGTCCATCGGCAGCCATTGCCAAGAGTTGGCGCAGTCAATTTTCAATAATTGCTGACGTAAATTCGCAAATCGTGAACATTTTGATTCTTTGAGCATCAACCGAGCCAGACATGCCGGCCTGACGAATAAATGTCTCCGCGCCTCTGGAAACAACGACTACCGAAATCCGAATTCCGCAGGTTGTGGTTACCCAGCGCCGGGACGACTCAGAAATGCTCGTCGCCAGAAGTAATTCCAGATTCCAGATTCTTTGAGTTAACAAGTCGGAATGTTCCGATATATTAGATTGTCCAAGAGAGGTTCGCATGAGCAAGGCCAAGAAACATTGGACTGATTTGGAGGCCCTGAGCCAGGCGGCGGAGTGCTTGCGCGTGCTGGCGCATCCGCATCGGTTGCGAATGATCCAAATGTTGCTCGCGGGGGATTATTCCGTGGGCGAATTGGCCGAGGCGTGCGAGCTGCCAACGGCAATGGCGTCCGAACATTTGCGGCTGATGCAACGCTGTGGCTTTCTCACCAGCGAAAAGGAGGGACGCAAGGTGTTTTACCGTGTGGCGGATCCCCATCTGAAGAGCATCATGCGCTGCGTCGAGGAGCGGTTCGACGCGGCGGCCAGCCGCTGAATTGTTTTCGACTGGCTGTTCGTAAAATACTTGCCTATCGATGTCTCCATCGAGATGATTCAGGAGGACGACATGACGATCAACACGATTTCCCCACGTCAACTGTTCGACTTGGCGCAGGCTGGCACGTTGGTCGATTTGATCGACGTGCGGACGCCAGCGGAGTTTCGCGAGGCGCATGTGGGTCTCGCGCGGAACGTCCCGTTGGACCAATTGGATGCGGCGAAGTGCGCCGCCAGCCACGACGCCGCGCGGCCGCTCTATGTCATATGTCGATCGGGTGCCCGGAGCAGGAAGGCTTGCGAGAAATTCGCAGCCGCCGGATTCTCAAACATCGTGAATATCGATGGCGGCACGCTGGCGTGGGAACAGGCCGGTCTGCCCGTCGCGCGCGGCAAGAAGACGATCTCGCTGGAGCGGCAGGTGCGCATTGCGGCAGGGCTAATAGTATTGACAGCTTCGCTGCTCAGCGCGTTTGTTAGCGTGTATTGGATTGGTTTGGCTGCGTTTGTTGGTGCCGGACTCGTCTTCGCCGGAGTCACCGATACCTGCGCCATGGGCATGCTGCTTGCCCGGATGCCGTGGAATCAGGTAGCTGGCGGCGAGAACTCCTCAACGGCCTGCGCAACGCAGGCGAACAAATCTTGTTGTGGCTAATGGATCGCGAAATCGCCGATCGACGGCGATGGCCAGTGGACGACTCGAACTCGCTGGATTCAACCAGTTGTAGCCGTCAGAATAACGAGTGAAACAACTGGCGCGATTCAACCGGCAAGGGAATACGCGCCGTCCGGCATGGCGCGTGCAGCCGACAACTCGTCGCGTAGTACCGGAACAATCCGAAACCACGGAGCGCCTCGATATGCGATTAGTGAGCAAACTCTTGATTTGCTTGATCCTCGCCTGCTCAGCGCGGAGCGGGCATGCTCAGGAAACGAGCGTCCGGCCCGGAATCAACGACTCCTTCCAAAACCCGGACGTGCACGACTTTATTGGCAAGTTCGAGGTGGAGAGCCGCGAAGTATTCCACCTGCGTAACGAAATCGTCGCGGCCTGTCGGATTGAACCGGGCGAAACGGTGGCCGACATCGGCGCCGGCACCGGACTTTTCACGCGGCTGCTTTCCGAGGCGGTGGGTGACAAAGGACGTGTGATTGCCGTCGACATTGCCCAGAAGTTTCTCGATCACATCGCGCAGGACAGCCGCGCGGCGGAGCGGCGGAACGTCGACACGTTGCTGTGCAAGGCCGATTCCACCGAGTTGCCGCCCGAGTCGGTCGATGTGGCGTTTATCTGCGACGCGTATCACCACTTTGAATTCCCGCAGAAGACGATGGTGTCGCTCCATCGCGCCCTGAAGCCGGACGGCCGAGTGATACTGATCGACTTCCAACGCGTCGAAGGCAAGAGTTCGGATTGGATCATGTCGCATGTCCGCGCCGGCCAGGAGACCTTTGAAAGCGAGATTGCCCAAGCGGGATTTCGCAAGGCGCGCGAAGAAGGCGATCTATTACAAGAGAATTATTTTGTGGTGTTTGAGAAGGTGGCGCCGTGAGGCGGCCGAACACCACGCAGTTCGCCGCACAGTGGTACGCGTGGCGAATGAGCATCCTGGCTGGCGCGTGTTTGTTGTCGGGCCTGCTGGCGGCAGCCCAACCGCGAGGCGCCGGGGCGCCAGTGACTGAGCGGCCGCTGCCACCGGGTGAGTTGGGCGATACGATTCGACTGGGGCGCGAACTGATCGAGCACACAACCGAGAATCCATTATCGAGGCCCTTTGTCGGCAACGCGCTTAACTGCACCTCGTGCCATCTGAAGGATGGCACGGACCTCAAGGCTGCGTCGTTCATCGGCGTTGCGACGGCCTATCCGGCCTGGTCGCCGCGCGAGGGCCGCGTCATTTCGCTGGAGGAGCGCGTCTTGAATTGCTTCATGCGTAGCTGCAACGGGATCCGGCCGCCGTTGGGAAGCAAAGCCTCGGTCGCGATCACCGCCTACATTACCTGGCTCTCAGCCGAGCAGCCAATCCGCATGAACGCCATTCGACCTGCGGGGCCAAACGCCGTCGTGCCACTGCGGTTAGACGCCCAGCAGGCAGATAGTGACCGCGGCCAAGTCTTATACGCGGAGCGATGCGCCTCCTGTCATGGCGAAGACGGCCAAGGCATTGAGGACAACCCGCCAGTTTGGGGCGATCGGTCGTACAATGACGGTGCGGGGTTGGCGAATGTGAATAAGCTGGCCTCGTGGCTGAAGGTTTCGATGCCGCTCGACGAAACCGATTTGACCGATCAGGAAGCGCTCGACGTGGCGGCGTTTGTGAATGAGCATGCCCGCCCTCACTTCATTTTGAGCGAGCATCTTCCGGAAAAAGGTCGCCTGGGTGAATTCAACGCCGAACCTTCGCGGGCGAATCACTGACCCGTTACGAGCCAATTGAGCAAGCGTCGCGGGTCAATTGAGCCCGTCGATTCGACCCAGCCTCGCACTCGCGGGCAGTGGCGAAGATCATGTCACTGAGCGAAAACGCTGCAAGACGTGCAAGTGGACGGGGGCGGGATCGAACCAACGATTCGAGGGCACTTCTAATGTGTCGCCGCGCGATTTGCCAGCTTATAATGTCCCCGCTTCGACATTCTAGTTCCGCCATCTGGCGAGCATCGCAGACCAAGCTTTGGTGATTACGATGAGTCGACGGGGCAGACCACAAATTGCGATCTGCAACCAACAATCGATGCGGGGAGCGCTCGGGCGACGCGCTGCATTGGAGATTTTGGAGTCGCGCAGCTTACTTTCAGCGTCGTCTTTCCAGGCCGGAATCAGCGCGGCTACGAACGTGCCTTCGGCGATCGCGAGCGCCGTCGCGACTTCACCATCGGTGAGTTTGGTTTCCGCCCTCAGCATGGATGGAGTTATGACGGTTCGGGGTCGAATGGGCGCTGGCCTGTCAAGTGCTTCGTACACGATCACTTTGGTCCGGGGAAGCACGGAAAGCAGCCAAGAGGTCACTCTTGGAACCCTTTCGATCGTGGCCAGCGCGGATGGCACTGCTGATTTTGAAAAGGTATTTCCGTATGTGCTTCCTGAAGGCGTTTATCTTTTCTCAAAAATCGCGGACGCCCAGGGGGTTGAATCACCCTACTCGCCGCCGATCCTGAATTTGCAAAGGTTTCTGCCGGGTGACGCGAACGGCGACTTGGCAATTGATGGCGGCGACTACGTGAATTGGGCCGATCATTTTCGCGCGCATGATGCAGTTTATAGTCAAGGCGACTACACCGGTGATGGTGTCGTCGATGGCGCCGACTACACCGTATGGTCGGATCACTTTCACCAAAGCGTTGCCGTCTGGGAGGGGCTTCATTCGCGATACTGGGACGACTCCGCGAACTGGATCAACGGAAAGCTGCCCGGTCCGGCCGATATCGTGCTGATCGCGGGCTCACAGTATCCTAGACCATCGGTGATTATTCGCGCGGGCGAGATTTCAGTTCGCGGCATTCAATCGGGTCAAGCGATCGAGTTGTTGGGCGGATCATTACGAGTCGCCGATTCATTGGAAACGGCCGCCTTGACTGTAAACGGCGGAACACTCATCGACGCCACGCTTAACGAGCGGGCGGGGGGCAGCAAGATCGAGTTCTTGAGCGGCACGCTGACGAATATCACCTTGAACACGGCCGCGAAATCTTATCCCAATAACTTCGATTCGCGGTTGCTCGTCACGGATCGAATAGAGATCAATTCGGTCTTCACTGTGGTCGGCTTTTTGTGGTTCGGCAATGGGACGTCGGCCACAGTCAGCGGCAATGGCGTGCTGGAAATCGGCGCGAATGTGGGCACGTTGATTGTCAATCGCTGCGGCGATGCCGAGACGCCGGGCACGCTCGAAATCGGCGCCGGCGTGGTGCTGCGTGGGCAGCGCGGCCAACTAACGAACGAGTACGCGACAGGTACGATCGTGAATCGGGGGCGCATCGAGGCGAAGAGGATTCAGTCGCCTAGCGGGTGGGAAACCGGATTGGAACTGCTGGCAGGAGACACGGGTCATTTCCGCAACGAAGGGGAGTTGCTGATCGAGGAGGGGGGACAGCTGCGACTCGGGGGAGACTGGAGTAATCAGGGCACGATTCAATTGCTGAACGGCAAATTGAATTTTGGCGGCGACTTCGCCATGACGGATCTAGGGAGCTTCGACCGTCAATCCGGCATCGTGCAGATTGTTGGCGTCCTTAATGGCGACGTGCGATTAGACCAATCCACCGGAATTTGGATACTGCAGGGCGGAACCGTCAAAAACGGCGTCATCGACCTGACGACGGAAGTAAAACTGGGCCTTGGAACAGGGTATTCGTATCTAGACAATGTCGTCATCCAGGGTTACTTGTTGGCGCCCAACAGTAGTTTTCTGAAGATTCGCAATGGCCTGACGTTGAACGGCACGATCGAAGGAGGAGATAACGGAAACTTCCTGTACTTTGTGGATGGCGACTCGCCGGGATTATTTCTCCGCGGTAGCGGCGAGGTGGTGTCCAATCTGCGGAGCTTTACAACCTCACCATTGATTCAAAACACCAGCCAGCGTGAAGGCGCCGCAGGGACGTTGACGATCGAATCAGGCATCACGCTGCGCGGCCGCAGGTTTGCGATTTCCAATTCCGATCCGCGCGGCACGATCGTCAATCAAGGGCGCATTCTCGCGGAGACTGCCAATGATCAGTACTCGATCGTCGACTACGGCTCCTTTGTCAATCAAGGGATAATTGAGGCGCGTCCTGGATCGCGTTTGACTGTTGGCGGCAAATGGAAGAATTTGGGCACAATCACTGCTGATCAGGCCACCATCGTACTGGGGGGCGAATTTCGGCGCGAGGACGTCGGCGAGTTGCAGGCCGCGTCGATCGAACTGTCGGGCGTTGTGCTAGGGGATTTTGATTTCGACGCGGCGACCTCTGTTTGGAAACTGAATCGCGCCACGTTCAAAGACGGAATCATCACCCGTTCTATCGCATCAGATGTGATTTCCGACATCGGCGGCCTGACGCTCGACAATGCGACGCTGAGTGGAGACTTCACGCTGCGCGGAGGCGCCCAAGTCAGGCATGGCCTGCGTCAGGTTGGCAATTTGCGGCTGGAAGGCCCTCTAGCGTTTGATTCGAGAGACACCGTGCAACGCTGGTCGGGAAGCGGGACCGCCAGGTTGGTCGGAGCCAACGTGACGCTGGGCAATACCGATCTGGCGAGTGAGTTGATCATCGAGGGAGTGAGTCTGGAAGTCGAGAACGGGGGAATCCTCAGCTTCATTTCCAAAGGGCGCATCACAAATCGCAGCCGCGCGACCATTTTCGAGTTGGGAAGCTTTCAACTGGGCGCGTATGGAACCACAGTTCAGGCCGGGATCGTGGAAGTGCGACCAAGCGCCAACTTATCGCTGGGCGGCACATGGACGAACGAAGGACAAATTCTGGCGCGTTCGGCCGTACTGAGTCTCAATGGGTCATATTCGTCGCAAGAGCTCGCCAGAATTGACTACCTGGGAGCGGTGGTCAACCTGGCGGGAACCATGACCGGCGACTTGGAAGTGAACAACGTTGCGGCGGCGTGGAACGTGAAGGCGGGCGCCAAGTTCGTAAACAGCACGCTGACGCGACAAGGTACGACGCAACTCAACTTTGAGCGCGACAGTTGGTACGCATTCGACAATGTACACGTCACCTATGACCTCAAGTTCCCCGGTGGCGCCAGCCTCGGCATCTACAATGCGCTGCAATTAGACGCCATGATCGCGTTTGGTGTGGGGGGCGGTTCGTGTGGCGTTGTTTTCGGGGATTCCAGCGGCAACCTGGTGCCGGTGCTGACCGGGGGAGGAGTGTTGCACTTCTCGAACCAAGATGGCAGCTCGATCAATTGCTGGTCACAGACCACTCCAGCGATCATTCCCTCGACCATGTTGGTTCGCGGCGGATTTCTGAAGGTGGGACGAGGCATCGTTAATCAAGGTACGATGGAGTTTTATTATTCGTTGACCATCTTGGGAGATGGCAAAGGGACCTTCGTCAACGAAGGAGCCATCCGCATGCCAAACGGCGGCAAATTGTTGCTCAACGGCGACTGGACCAACCTCGGCCTGATTCAGACTCAAGACGCGACCGTCACGCTGAAAGGCAATCTCACGCGTGAGCGAGTGGGTGAACTGCAGAATGTGAATTCGACCATTCTACTTTCAGGGGTTTACTCAGGCGATTTGGAGCTCAATGCCCAGACTGGTTCTTGGACCCTCGCTGGAGGGACGATCCAGAACGGTCGAATTACCGGCCACGACGGGTATGGAATCACGGCCCAGGAGATGAAAACTGGCGAACCCAATAACTTGCTCGATCATGTCGTGCTCGCCTGCGATCTGGACTTGGCTGCCGACACAAACCTCACTCTCCATATTAAAGGAGATTTGGAGTTCATAGGCGTCGCGCGACTTGGTCAGAACACCAAGTCCGGAGGACTCATTTTTGACGATGACGCAGACCGAACCTTGAGCGGATCGGGGGTCATACTTTTTGACGGCTATGGTTCGAATAAGATCAGCTTAACCGCCGCCAATCGGGAACTGCGAATTGCCCCCGGAATTATCATCAGCGGCAAATATGGCAACATCGACGCCAGTGTGGTCCGGAACCAAGGGCGCATTATCGCCGAATACAATACCTCGTTCAGTTATAGAACACTGCTGATCAACGAAGGTATTCTTGAAATATCGGGAAACACTCGCTACATGAAGTCCTGGCAGAACTCCGGATCGATCATTCTTCGGTCGACTGCAAACGTCGAATTGTCTGGCACGTTTGAGCAGCGGCCGGGGGGGAGCTTGACGCTCGAAGTGAATTCATCTTCCAGGTCGCCAAGACTAAAGATTGTGGGAGGGGCAACGCTCGGGGGAAGTTTGAGCGTCCGGTTTACCGACGGCTTCAGTCCAGCCGCCGGCACGATGCTCACTTTGCTCAACTACGCGGACTTCACCGGCGATTTTGACGCCGTTGACCTAGGCTCGCTTACCGGCGACTTCAATCTTGGGCCTCAGTCTGCCAGCCTCGAAATCTTGGCTCCGTAGTCGGAGCGCAAGTGTGCCCAACTTGCTGATCGGCCCGGCGCTTACGCTGGAATCGGATCGACGATCGCCAAGCGACGATAGAGAAAGCAAGTGGACGGGGGCGGGATCGAACCGCCGACACACGGATTTTCAGTCCGTTGCTCTACCAACTGAGCTACCCGTCCGCAACCGACGCGTTGGAGGAGGGGCCTCGCCCGCGCGCCGGAATCGCTCAATTCTAGCTTCTCAAACGGCAATCTCAACCGCGTTTTCGCGCGATATTGCGACCATGAATTGACCGCCCAATCGTGCGAAATCTTGGGATTTGCTGGCAAGATTCACGGGTTCGACCGACTCGGACTTCGCCACTTCAACTTTTCCCCGTGCGCTGGATCGCTTCTTGCAAGACAGTGGCCAGCTCGGGTAGTTCGCGCAGTTCGCTGGCCACGCGAGGGTGCGCGAACAGCCGGACCCGCTTCACGTAGTCGTCAAACTGCTCGCGAGCCAGGGTCCGCACCACCGGCGACACCTCGCCCAGCGGCCGATAGCTCCCCTGCTTGGGGAAGTAGACATCGACGTCGAACTCCACCTCGCGGGCCAACGGAGGCGCGTCGAACAGTATTTCGTGTGGGGCGATCACCCGCTTGAGTTCGCTACTGGCGAGCGTGGCGAAGTGTTCGGCGCAGCGCACCAGCCAAGGATAGGGACGCCGCGCAAGCTGCGCGTATAGCTCGCTCTCCTCGACAATGCTGTACTGCGCCACCCGCTTGTACACGCGGCGCGTGGGGCCAAAGAGCCCCAACAGCAGGTCGCGCGCCGGCCCGCGATCGGCCTTTTGAATCAAGGCCTCGATAAAGGGGCCCTCGGCCAGGCGAAAAAGCGCGTCCAGGTCGAGCGATTGATACAACAGGAAGAACGCCCGTTGCAGCATGGCGGTGGCGGCCCGCACCGCATGATGCCAGTAGACTTCGCTGAACATGACATAACGGGCAAAGACCATCAGCTCGGCGGCGGTTTTGCCTTTATCAAGAATGGCCAATCCGTCCCCCGCTTGGTTGAGGCAGAGACTGGCGATGAGCCGTCCCTGGTCGAAGTGCCGCCCATACGGCACGCCGCAGTGCAGGCTGTCGCGGCCGAGATAGTCCATCTTGTCGATGTCGATGGGACCTGACAGCATGCTCGCCAGGATGCGGCCGCGAGCGTCGCGCGGGCGCTCGGAGAGCAGGCCCACCACGTCGCGCGGGTTGATCTGCCACTCAGAGCGGAGCACGTCGGCAATTTCGCCTTCCAGCAAAAAGCTGTTGGCGAACATCTCGTGGTCGGGCACGCGGTCGAGTCGAATGTCCTCGATCGGATGGCAAAAGGGCCAGTGCCCCAGGTCGTGCAGCAAGGCGGAGACGATGAAGATTTCGGCGTCCGCTGGCGAAATGACGGCGGCGAAGCGTTCGTCGCACGATAGCCGTCGCAGATAGAGCAAGGCCAGCCGATACACGCCCAGCGAATGTTCGAATCGCATATGATGCGCCGCCGGATAGACCAGCGAAACCAAGCCAAGCTGGCTGATCCGCGCCAAGCGGCGGAACTCGGTGGTGTCGACCAATGAACGCACTCGCGGCGTCAGCGGCACATCGGTTTCGGGCGGAATTCGGACCAGCGCGCCGCTCGAATCGAGCGCGGCCAGTTCCGGGATTTGGCGAAGGTCGGTCATGCGTTGCGGCAAAAGTGAATAGATCAGCGCAAGTCGATTATGACAGGGCGGGCGAAGCTGAAACATCGAGTCGGCTGGCGAACAGTTCCAGCATCCAGTCGCCCAACTGGTCGGCCGGACGCTCGGCGCCTAGCGTTTGAATGCGGCGCCAAAAGGTCTCGCCCGCCAGCAGGACTTCGGTCAGGTGGGGCGGGCAAGGGGTTTGCCAATCCATTGGCGCTTCGAGCGCGCCGATCTTGGCCGAAAGGGCCGGGGCAAGCTGCGACATATCGCTGATGGTGAGGAAACTAGTCTGTCCCACCACCAGCGGGTTATCGCGGCCGGCAATCTTGGAGCGGACATCTTCCTTATAGATGACGATCGGTTTGCCGAGCATCCAGGCCATCGACATTTCCGCCACGCCCCCTTCGTCGGGGATGCGGCCGTTCATGTTGAAGACAAGCGAGCCGCAGCCGACCAGCACGTGATAGACATCGAGGGCAAAGATCGCCTCATGCAATAGTCGCCCCGCGGCGCCGTGATCGCAGCCTTGCTGCTGGAGATATGGCAGAACCTGGGAGAACTCGAGGCCATCGGAATGTGGGACAAAGGTCTCGAATCCGCCGTCGCCCAATGCCTTGGCAATGTCGGTCATCTCGCGCCGTTCGGCGGCATTGAACAGCGGCCCCGCGCAGTACACTCGCCGCAGATTCTCCAGAGGGCGCAAAAGCTTCATCGATGGCACTCCGTGGATTGGGCGGTGTTTCGCTCTCGCTTGCCGCGCGGGAGCAAACAACCTAGCGACGTAAAGTAAAAGTCGCAAGCAACAGCGCTATATGTTGCGGCGCGCCTCTGCCACAAACTCCGGACGGTCAGTAATTACGGCGTCTAGTTTCCAATCGAGGCATTGCCGGTGATCGGCCACGGTTTTCACGCCATAGACGCAATTGGCCAGGCCAAGCTGCTTGGCTTCTTCGAGCAATTTGGGATCGACCACGTCGTAGTACCACACGATGGCATGCACCGGAGGTTTGGAGTTGGTTTCGGAGATGCCGAGAAACGAGAACAGATTCAACGGTCGGTCGGCGGTGAGTAGGCCAAGTCGGACATCTTCGGCGCCACGTAGCGCCGCGTCGTCGTCGATCTTCCAGGCCAGTTCGTCGATGGCGCTGTGCCAGAACGAAGTGAGCAAAAAGAGGCGCCGGCTCGCCCGATGCTTCTTGACAATCGCCAGCGCGCCGTCGACCGCGTCGGGCGTCTTGATCTCCAGGTTCCAGAACAGCCGGTCGTGTGCGGCCACGGCGTCGTCAGCGTTCGGGACCGAATAGCCCACCTGCTCGCTCAACTCTGCGCGGGTGAGCGCGACCACCTCTTGACCGTCGGGCGCCAACCGATCGTGAAATAGCAGTATCTCGCCGTCCCGAGCAACTCGTAGGTCGGTTTCGATTCCGTCAACCTTCATGGCGACTGCTTGAGAGAACGACTCCAGCGTGTTCTCCGGCGCCGAGACGTGATATCCGCGATGACTAAGCACGAGCATGAAAGATCATCCGTGTCATTAAAGAAGATCGCGGAAATGCGATGAGTCGGCGCAATTCGATCCGGCCAAGCGTCCTAGTGATGCAGCGCCAGTTCCGGGCCGAAGTGAACTAGGTTGTCCTCGGGCGAGAATTCCAACTCGCGCGGGTCGCTCTTGATCTTCAGGTCGTCGCGCTGGCGAGCCTCGTCGAGATAGATTGCCGAGCATTCCACCTCGGCCAGATGCAGCGTGTTGCGGATCCATAAGATCCTGGCCTGCGGCGGTTCGACCAGACCGATCGATTGCAGCGCCGCGTCGAACACTTCGCGATCGGTGTCGTAGTGGGCCGGCGCGGCGGCGCCGGTGATGTGACCGCCCGTCAGACAGTTGATCTTGGTGATGTGCCAGTTGGTGGCCTCAATGGCGCGGCTGCTGGCAAAGTCGGCCATGCCAATGCCGGCGGCGTTGCCATGCGTTTCCTCGGTGAGGCCCCGCACCCAAATTTTCTTCACTTTGGGCCATTCGTCCTCAGCGGCGCGGTGATCGTTGAACTTGCGACCCACCACGTTCGTGTCCATGCCCGAGCCAGAGATGTTCTTGCCGATCTGATCGATGATCAACAGGTCGACGCGATCGAATGGCAGCTTGGGCATCCATTGGCGGGCCTGCACCAGCAATTCCTTTTCGCGCTCTTCGAGTTGATCGGGGTGCACGGCTTCGATCTTGGCGGTTTCGTCGTAGCCATTTTCGACAATGCCAACGCCGCACAAGATGCGGCAGCGCGCCAGCACCTCGCCCGCCACGCTCTTGATGATCTGCGGAAAGCTGTAATCCTGAATGGCGCGGTGATAGATCTTGGCGCCTTCGTGTTTGCCCAGTCCGATCAGCATCATCTTCATCAGTCCGCTCTCCACTTCGCCGACGAAGTTGGTATGCGGCTTGACGCGCCCGCAGACGACGACATGATCGGACTCAAAGGCCTGCCGATCAAAGTGGACCGGAAAACCTTCAGCCGTGCGACAGATGGTCACCGTCTCCATGCTGGCGCGAATCGGGCAACCGAGAAACGCCTCTGTCATGCCGTAACCTTCGACTATCGCGCGCTGTCCCTCGGCCGTGCCCCCGCCATGGCTCCCCATGGCAGGCACGATGAACGGCTTGGCGCCCAGCGCCAACAGGTGGGCAACGATCGCCTTGGTGATGTGCTGGATATTGGCGATGCCACGGCTGCCGGCGGTGACGGCCACCGATTGGCCGGGCTTGACGCGACTAGCCAGATTGAGGCGCGCTAACTGGCGCTCGGTCTCGGCGGCTGGGTTCTGGACCAACGGGCGCTCGAGGATTTGCCGCACGCGAAACATGGAAGGATATTCGAGCATGATCGGCACAGGTCTCCGGCAAAGTCATTGTGGGCAGCGAACACCACGGCGCCGTGTCCGCTGTTGCTTATTCTACTCGATCGATGCGGTACTCTACGATGGCGGACCAAAGGGGTTTTGCGGCAGCGAGCGAGCGTCAGCGCCAAAAAATCCCACGTGTACGCCATTTTGCCGCAACACCTGGGTTGCCTTGGCATTGATGAGCAGTAGCGGCAAGAGCCCGAAGCAAGGCACCAAGGCGATTACCCCCATCAAGATTCCCTGCAAGGCGCCATAGACCTTGAGCGCCAACAAAACGACACAGGCCGCGCCTGTGACGATTACCGCAAGAATCGCCAGGCCGAACAGGAACGCAAACTCCTGTGGTACTGCAGCGGCCCCTACCAAGGAGCAAAAATACAGGAGGATGCAAACCATGACTCCTTTTTGATAGCGGGCCACGGCCTGCAAATCGGCGAGTTGGCCGCTTTTGACGCCAATCGCCGGGCTCGGCGAAAACGGCAGTGGCGCGGCGTACGGGTTCTCCGTCATTTTGGTCCTCCCCTTTTAGTTGCCCAAGCGGAGGCGATTTTCGAACGGCTGCGTCACCAGTGCAAGTGGTTTGCGCGCGGCGCTCGGTTCGCTAGCATACGGCGCGCGAAATCGGCTTTGCCAATTCTGGCGGGTAGCTTATCGTAATGTGCGGCAGAAACTCAGTAGATGCCAGCAGTCGAAGGAACGGCGCCATGACGCATCTGACCCAGATTTGGGGGCTGACTATCGAACGCGGCCCCGATTGCTTGTTCGCGCGATTGCATGCCGCGACCACCTCGCCGAGCGAAGACGGCCCCTTGGCCGACACTTTGTGGCATACGCTCGAGCGGCACTTTGTCTATCGGCTGGTGATTGAACTCGATCAGGTGGAGACACTCAGCGACCACTTGCTGGGCGAGTTGATCGCCTTGTCGCACCGGTTGCGGCAGCGCGGCGGCATGTTGCGGCTGTGCGGCCTGTCGCCGGCGAATCGCGTGCTGCTCAAAGCGGCCCAGGCCGATGGCCGCTTGCCGTCGTATCCCACTCGCCGCGAGGCGATGGCCGGCGCCCACGCCAAAGGCTAAACAGCGCGCATCACGGCCGGATCCAAGTAAAGAAATCGAGGCGTTCGAGGCTCGCTCGTAGCTGCGATTGTTGCTCTGCGGAGAGATTCGCGTGCGGGAGTCGTGCAGGTCCAACCTCGACACCGAGAAGGCCCATGACCGCTTTGGCCGCCGCCATATATCCGAAGCTGGCCAGCAGTTCGATGAGTCGCACCGATCGGTACTGGTCGGCTCGCGCAGCCGCAAGATCACCGCGCTCGACGGCGGCGATGATCCGGTTGTAGACGGGGGCGGCAAAGTTGTAACTGCTGCCAACGCCGCCGACCGCGCCAACCGCCAGCGCCGCCAACAGGTACTCATCGACGCCCCACGGTATATCGAACCGGCCCCCATGCGTGTGAAGGCAGTTCTGAAAGGCCATCAGGTCGGGGTTCGTGAACTTGATGCCAGCCAGCGTCGGAATGCGATCGGCCGCGACGATCAGAAACTCTGGCATCGAAAACTGCACGCCGGACAGCGCCGGGATGTCGTAAAAGTAGAATGGCGTACTAGGGGCGGCGCCAGCAATATCGGCGCAGCAGGCGACGAGCGCGTCAAGCGATTTGGGCTTGAAGTAGCTAGGCGACAAGGCGGCGATCGCGTCCGCGCGAAGCTGCTGAGCCTGTGCCGCCAACGCGCGAGCGTCGGCCAAGCAGTTCGAACCGACGTGAACCACCAGACGCAACCCGGCGTCGCATGCGACTTCGCTCCACCGCCGGGCGAGCGCGAGTCGCTCGTCGATCGTCAAAGAATGGCTTTCGCCGGTGCTGCCGCCGATGAACACGGTCTTCACACGGTTACGAATCAGGTGTTCGGCCTGCCGCTCGATAATGTCGAGATTGAGTTGGCCATCGGAGTGGAACGGGGTGTGGGTGGCGGCGACGAGGCCGTGCAACCGGATGGTCATGACGCGTTCTCTCGGGCAGCGAGTTCGGGTCGGGGTCGAATGAGCAGTACCAGAAATACGGATACGATCGCGAGGCTGGCAAAAACGCCGAAGATGACGCTCAGCGGCACTTGTCGATCGCGCAGGATACCGAAGCCCCAGTCGGCTAGCCCGCCGATGCTGATGCTGAAAAAGTTCATGATGCCATAGCCGGTCGCCCGCAAATGCGGGCCGACGATCTGCGACAGGATCGGCATGTTGTTGCAGTCAAAAAAGCCCCAGCCGAGGCCGAATACGACCAGAAACGCGATTGCCACGGTCAGCGATCCGGCGTTGCCCACGCCAAAGATCGCCGCCACGATCAGGCACATGCCGATCGCGCTCACGTAGATCCGGCCGCGGTAGTTGGTTTGCATCCAGTAGTCGGCCAACCAACCGCCAATCGCAACACCGATAATGGCGGCCACCTGCCAGTAGAGCGTTGCCGATACGCCGGCCAGACCTTGGTCGATCTTGAACTCCTTTTGGAGGATCGCCGGCATCCAATCGCGCACCACCCACCCAGCCATTGCTGGCAGAGTGAAGTACAAGATCAACAGCAGAAACGACACGTTGGCGAACAACGCGCGGCCGGCAGCGAACGGGGAGATCTTTGGCGCCGCTTGGCGTTCATTCGAGTTCTCTGCATCGCGGAGGAACAATACCAGCGGGATGGCGTAGAGCATTCCGCCAACGCCGCTGGCCGTGAAGGCCAACCGCCAGCCAAGGTTTGGATTGGCGGCGATGTAACCGCCGAACCCGCCGATGATCACGCCGAGGTAAATGGCCATCTGGTGCAAACTCACGGCCCGCGAGCGGGTTTGGCCAGTGTGGTAATCGGTGATGAGCGCAAGCGCCGCCGGGATATAGAATGCCTCGCTAATGCCCATCAGCGAGCGTGTCCAGAGTAGTTCGTTGTAAGTCGTCACGTGACCGGTCCACCACGTGACTGCCGACCAAACGAACAAGCTGCCGCAAATCGTGTAGCGGCGGCTAAATCGATCGGCAATGTATCCACCGATCAGACTGAATGCCGCGTAGACCCACTTGAACTGGCCGAGCATGAAGCCCCATAGCTCCTCGCGATTCTCCGCTTCACCAAGCGTCGGAATCGAGTCCATCACCGAAGTTTGCATCGACGCGAGCATCTGCCGGTCGAGGTAATTCAACATCGCCACCGGCATGAGCAGCAACACGATCAGCCAGGCCGTTCGGGCGATCGTCGAAGTCGAGTCGGGCATATCCGCGGTTACTCCTTCATCTCTGGCCGAAAGACCAAAACTTCTGGCGAGCGGACGCCGGGGCGCACTTCACCGCTCGGCACAAGCCATGCCCCATCCCAGCACACAGCGGGAGCGGTTACTCGCGGGTCGGACAATTTGCCCGCGTCGGCCCAATTGGCTGTCATTGCGTCGTATCGATAGATCTGCTTGCTGAACCCTCGGTGCTTGTCAGGGGCCAAGCCAACTTGCGCGCCGTCATCTCCGCCGAGGAGGTAAATGCCGGTAGCATCGCACAGAGCGGGAGACGGAGCAGCAGCGATGGCGTGCGGAAGATCGGCAACGCGCTGCCAGCCTTTTCCTGGTGTATAGCGGTAGGCGTCCGATAAATAGCGCCGCTGCGGTTTACCATCCTTGCCAGTGACCAGCTCGACTCCGCCAATTAACCAGAACGAGCCATCGCAGGCGGCAGCGGCCGCCAACATGCGTCCGCTACCAGGGCAGTCTTCGATACGCTCCCATTTCGGCTCCGTCGCCGACAGGTCAATCCGCCAAGCCGTTTTCAAAGTGAGTTCCGTGCCTGGCGGTTCTTGTCCGCCGGCAACGTACAACACGTCGCCGACTAACGCCCCGCAACCGTTGGCGAATGGTTTTGGCAGCTCAGGGAGCTTTGCTGTGACGAGCTTGCCGTCGTTCCATTCCAAGCGAAAAGCATCGGCGTAGTGCCGCTGGCTGTCACTTCCACCAACACACACCATGCCTCCACGGTGCGTCACGCTGACGCCATAGCCAAGGGGACGCGGTAGTTTGCCGGCCTCGATCCATTCCTCATTCTGGCTCTCCAGCGCGAAAACGCGGTCGTGCCAAACCTTCGCGCCCCCTTCCCACGGCTTCTTGTCGGGAAAGTTTGCCCCGCCCGCAACAAGCAGCGCGCCGTTGCTAACTCCGGCAAACGAACCGGCGAAGCCTTCTTTGTCTGGTAGCGGCGCCAGCTTTGTCCATTCGCCGCAGAAGGCGTTCGAGTTGGCGCCGATCAGTGCGAGCATCAGAAGCGCCCTCATTCGCGAGCCTCCAACAACCGCCAGCAGTACCAAAGCATCCTCGGCAGGTGGAATGGCCCCTTCCACATGTTCCCCTTGAGTGGCGCCGACACCTGACCGTCACGGTGCAGGTAGCCGAACCACTCGCCGAACTCTGGGTCGGGGAAGTGAGCAAAGCTCCAGTCGTGGACCTGCCGGTGCCAGTGGGTATATGTCTCATCACCTGTCAGCGTCCAGGCGAGCAAAGTGGCAATGATCGCCTCGCAGTGTGGCCACCAGAATTTCATGTCGTGCCAGTACTCCTGCACCGGCAATCCCCGCAGGTCGCGGAAGTAGTAGATTCCGCCAAGTTCTGCGTCCCAGCCGCGCTTCCACATCCAGTTGAGCATCGTCAGCCCCAGCCGCACTAGGCGTGAGTCGTCGCGCAGGCTGCCTTCGTGCAGGATAAACCACGCGCACTCAATCGCATGGCCGGGGTTCAGTTGCCGTCCGTCAAAGTGGTCGATGATCTCACCGTTTGGACCGACTTGCTCCATGACGACCTCGTACTCGGCCTTCACGAATAGCCGTTCAATTCGTTCGATCGCCCAGTCGATCCACTCGGTGCATGTTCGTCCATTCACCTCCACCTCGCCGATGTTCTCACGCAGTTCTTGCGCGGTGGCAATGCAGATCATCAGCGGGCCAATGCCGATTGTCGGGCGAGTCGCTGGATCGACCTTCGGCGCCATCGTGCTCGCGGCGAACGAATGGCTCAGAAAAGAAGCAAAGTGCGACACGGCGTCGGCGGCGGCTTGGCCATCGCCAGTCGCACGCGCGTAAGCGGCATTGGCGATGGCGGCGAACGACTCGCTGTAAGCATACCGCCGCATCCGCAGCGGCCGGCCGTCTCGCGTGACGGTGAAGTACAACTTGCCACCGGGGCCAGCGCCATGACGCCGCAGAAAATTGATGCCGCTCCGCGCGGCGTCGAGCCACTCTGGATTCTCTTCGACGCTGTTGTAAAAGGTGGCGAACATCCATGCCCCGCGTCCCTGAAACCAGATCGACTTGTCGGTATCGATCACCGTTCCATCCCGGTCGAGGGCAGTGAGGTAACCGCCATGTTCTTGGTCGATGCCGTGCCGCAACCAAAAGGGGATCACGTCGTCGAGCAAGCTGTCGCGGTACACGGCCGCGAGCGTCGATCGGTATGCGGGCGTGATTAAATCCATGTTGATTGCGATCGTCTGCTCAGCGGAGCAATTCGAAGTGCCATCAAAGTTCGGCATGCAAACTGGCTGACATTCCTCAGTGTCGAATGGCCGGAAGTGCTGGTTGCCCGCAAAATGCGACTCAACTCCGCGAGGCTGGATCGAATCGAGTTATCGCTGTCCGTCCGCCAGAATGTCGTTGCCGCGGGTCAGCCATTCGAGCGTGAAGCGTGCGAAGACGATCTTGCTCGTTCCTTCCGCTTCGTACAAGCACCCGATCGCTCCGTTTGGCAGCGCCGTCAGGCAGGAGTACGCAAAGCCGCCCTGGCACAGCACCCGCTTCACCGGCCAAGTCTTGCCCTCGTCGTAGCTGACGAACACTGTGCCATTCTCACGCTTGGCGCCTTGCGGCCCCGAAAACAAAATGCGGCTCTTGGCCCCGTCCGCCGAGTCAGTGTATCGCAACACCGATCCCATGCAGCCTGGATCGGCGAGGCCTGGGACGTCTTCCACCTTCGACCAAGTACCGCCGCCATCGCCGCTGACGCATGTCTTCCGCACCGGCTTACCCGACCAGCGGCGGACGTTGAACCGGATCGAACCATCGATCAATTCCACGAACTGCGCCTCGTTCACGGTGCTGGTTTTTTTGTTCTTGCCAGCGTTAATCAGGCCGCCTGGCGCCACATCGCCCATTGCCCAGGTTTTACCTTGGTCGTCGCTGTAGACGGCGTAGATGTTCCACAGGCCATAGGGTCCCTCGTTGAACGGCATCAGAAGGCGGCCGGCGTGCTTTCCGTGCCGAAGCTGGATGCCGATGCCCGGCCCGCCCGCGATCGTCGTGACAATCTGCTCCCGCTTCGTCTCTCGCGTGATGTCGCGCGGCATGGTCCACGTCAGGCCGTCATCGTCGCTGGTGATGAGCCAGTTACGCACGACCCGCTCCCCTTCGTAGCCAGGCATGATCTCGCCGCTGCGCTCGGCAATACCCGCCGGGTACGACTGAAACATGAGTAGCACCTGACCGCTTTCACGCTCGACTACGGCGCACGGGTTGTTGAGCGCTTTGTCGCCGTCTTCCGCGATGACCGTGACCTTGCCCCACGACTTGCCGCCGTCGGTGCTGCGTTTCAGGATGATTTTGTTCTTGGCCTGGTCGGCATCGGCGGCCCTCCCTTCAGCCAAGGCGAGAACCGTGCCTTGCTTGCTGACCACGACCGACGGGATGCGGATCGACGCAAATCCGTCGACTTTCGGCACATACACATCCACGACTTCAGGTTCACCGCCAAGAACCGACGTCGGCGTCAGTAGCAGTATTAGGAATAGCAACGTCAGGCGGCAGTCGTGGATCACGCATGGTCCTTTCGTTGTCGGCGCTGATGACTCACAAAGATCGCTTGAATGTTGCGGCGAGTGAGAAAATCGGAGCGATGAACGCCGGTACCGGCAAAGCATCAACCGTAGCCCGGCGATTGGAGACTATTGGCCGAACTCGCTTTGTGCCAGCCCCACAAACGACAAAACCCCTGAGCTGTCAGGGGTTTTGATCGCGGCAAAGCCGGATGTCGTAGTTCAGCGGAGAGGACAGGATTCGAACCTGCGGACCGGTTAACCCGGTCACGGGTTTAGCAAACCCGCGCTATAGACCACTCAGCCACCTCTC